>JACAFA010000268.1 GCA_013388525.1 Ignavibacteriaceae bacterium
TATTATTTGTGCTAAACCATAAACCAAACTAATGCCAGAAAAAATATTGTTCATCAATTCCGTTAAAATGGAAGGAAAAGAAAGGAAAGCAGAAAATTTCAATAAAATATTTTTAAGAATTGACTACGAAAAATTTTCGTAGGTACGCAAAATTTTCGTACCTGCGTTAAAAAATGAAAAGCTATTTGCTTACCTGTTTTAGAAAAAAAGGGGCTTATTTAAGCCCCTCGGGTAAGTTTTTAATATCTGTAATAATCAGGTTTATAAGGCCCTTCAACCGGAACATTTATGTATTCAGCCTGTTCAGGACTAAGCACATCAAGCTCAACCCCGATTTTCTTTAAATGCATTCTTGCAACTAATTCATCCAGATGTTTAGGCAGCGTATAAACTTTGTTTTCATATTTATCGGAATGATTCCATAGTTCAATTTGTGCCAGAGTCTGATTTGTAAATGAGTTTGACATAACAAAAGAAGGATGGCCTGTTGCACAGCCAAGATTTACTAATCTACCCTCAGCAAGAACTATTATTTCTTTACCTTCAACTGAGTATTTATCAACCTGAGGTTTAATTGTGTCCTTTGTATGACCATAATTTTCATTCAACCAGGCCATGTCGATTTCAATATCAAAATGACCGATGTTACAAACAATAGTCTTATCTTTCATCAATCTAAAGTGCTCAGCGGTAATCACATTTTTATTACCCGTTGCAGTGACAACTATGTCAGCTTCTTTAACTGCATCAACCATCTTTTTAACTTCGTATCCTTCCATTGCAGCCTGAAGAGCACAAATAGGATCAATTTCAGTTACAATAACTCTTACGTTTGCATTTCTTAAAGATTCTGCAGAACCTTTACCAACATCACCGAATCCGGCAACCACGGCCACTTTTCCGGCAAGCATTAAATCAGTCGCTCTTCTAATAGCATCAACAAGTGATTCGCGGCAGCCATATTTATTATCAAATTTAGACTTTGTAACAGAGTCATTAACATTTATGGCAGGGACAGGAAGTGTGCCTGCTTTGGTTCTTTCATAAAGCCTGTGAACACCAGTTGTGGTTTCTTCAGAAATACCCTTTATTCCTGAAGCCAGCTCGGGGTAATTATCAAGCACCATATTTGTCAGATCACCACCGTCATCAAGAATCATATTCAAAGGTTTGCTTTCGTCGCCGAAGAATAATGTTTGTTCGATGCACCAATCAAATTCCTGTGCATTCATTCCCTTCCAGGCAAAAACAGGAATTCCTGCAGCGGCAATTGCAGCAGCAGCATGATCCTGTGTTGAAAATATATTACATGAAGACCAGCGTACTTCGGCTCCAAGTTCAATTAAAGTTTCAATCAGTACAGCAGTTTGAATTGTCATATGAAGGCAGCCAGCTATTCTTGCACCTTTAAGTGGTTTTTTATCCCTGTATTGTTCTCTCAGGGACATTAAGCCGGGCATTTCAGCTTCAGCAAGTCTGATTTCTTTTCTTCCCCACTCAGCAAGCGAAATATCTTTTACTTTGTATGGAAGTGAGAGATCAATTTTCTTTTCTAAAACAATGCTCATTATTGTTACCTTTTCTTTATTTAATAAATGATTTCAAAATTTTATATAACGTTAACATCCGAAAATCCCGCTAAAGTTCATTTTAATTATGCATATTTTTTAAATATATCAACAAGGTCTAATTTTTCCCACGTAAATTCTTCTTCGGTTCTGCCAAAGTGACCATAGGCAGAAGTTTTTTGATATATCGGTCTTCTGAGGTTAAGCCTTTTAATAATGCCCAACGGAGTGAGATCAACTTCTTTCATAATAATTTTTGAAATTTCAGAATCAGGGATAACTCCGGTTTTGTTTGTTTCAACAAAAACTGATACCGGCTCTGCAACACCAATTGCATAGGCTACCTGAACAAGGCATTCTCTTGCAAGCCCGGATGCAACAACATTCTTTGCAATATGCCTTGCGGCATAAGTAGCAGAACGATCGACCTTTGAAGGATCTTTACCTGAAAATGCGCCTCCTCCGTGAGGTGCCCATCCACCATAAGTATCGACAATAATTTTTCTCCCGGTTAAACCACTATCGCCGTGTGGTCCTCCTATTTCAAAACGACCGGTTGGATTAACGAAATATTTTGTATTGGCATCAAGAAGTTCGGAAGGTATTACAGATTTAACCACTTGCTCAATTACATCGTTCTTAATTTTCTGCTGGCTTGCATCAGCATCATGCTGGGTGGATACAACAATTGCATCAACCCTTAATGGTTTTTTATTATCGTCATATTCAATGGTTACCTGAGATTTTGCATCTGGTCTGAGATAAGGCATAAGGCCATCGTAGCTTTTTCTGATATCAGCAAGTTTCTTAACAAGCTTATGAGCAAACATAATTGGCATCGGCATCAATTCAGCCGTCTGATCACAGGCATAACCGAACATTAAACCCTGATCGCCGGCTCCACCCTTATCAACTCCCATAGCAATATCAGGGGACTGAGAGTGAATTGCATTTAATACCGAACACGACTCAGCATCGAATTTATACTCTGCACTGGTATATCCGATTTTTTTAACAGTTGAACGAACAACATCCTGAACTTCAATGTAGGCTTTGGTTGTAATTTCACCACCTACTAAAACCAGACCTGTAGTTACAAATGTTTCGCAAGCTACCCTTGCCTGGGGATCTTCCTTTAATATAGCATCAAGCACTCCATCAGAAATCGCATCGCATACTTTGTCGGGATGACCTTCAGATACCGATTCAGAAGTAAAAAAGAATGACATTATTGTTTTCCTTAATTCTTAGTTTAATGGCTCATTTCAATTTTTTGAGAGGTAAATTTAGATAATCTCCTCACGATATACAAAAATTTTATGATTCGATTTGCTATCTTTAAGTTATCAAAAATCTGTTAACAAATAGCCGTAAGCTTTATTAATCTTCAAAATAAACCATGTTTATATTGTAAGTCAATTTGATAATAACAATGACTTGTAATTGCCTATATGGAAACAAAAATTACCAGGCTTTTCAGAATTAAATACCCAATTGTTCAAGCCGGGATGGTTTGGGTTTCAGGATGGAAGCTTGCTTCTGCAGTTTCAAATTGCGGTGGATTGGGATTAATCGGATCAGGGTCAATGAAACCTATTCTGCTTCAAGAACACATCAGCAAATGCAGAGCTGCCACTGATAAACCTTTTGGAGTAAATATTCCTCTTCTGAGAGAAGACGCAAGCGAACTTATCGATACAGTCATTTCAGAAGATGTTAAAATTGTTTTCACATCAGCTGGTCACCCGGGAAAGTTTATTGACAAATTAAAATCAAAAAATATCTTGACAGTTCACGTCGTTTCGAACGTTAAGCAGGGATTAAAATCTCAGGAAGCAGGATGCGACGCAATTGTGGGAGAAGGGGTTGAAGCCGGAGGACATAATGGAGCCGACCAATTAACGACATTTACTCTTATTCCTCAGCTTGCTGATGCACTTCAAATACCTGTTATAGCCGCCGGTGGAATTGTACAGGGAAGCAGTATTCTTGCTGCATTATCTCTCGGTGCCGAAGGAGTTCAGATCGGGACCAGGTTTGCAGCCACAGTTGAATCATCGGCTCATATTAATTATAAACAAAGAATTGTTGATGCATCAGATACGGATACTATTCTGGCTTTCAGAAAAATCGGTTTAGTAAGAATGATGAAAAATGATTTTGCCCTTCGTTCTCTAAAAGCTGAATCCGAGGGATGGAATGAAGAACAATTAAAAGAATTGCTTGGAAAGAAAAGAGAACAAGCAGGAATATTTAATGGTGACCTGGCAGAGGGTGAACTTGAAGCCGGGCAAGGTGTGGGACTAATAAAAGACATTCCTACTGTAGAGGAATTATTTCAACGTATTCTGGCAGAATACAACGAGGCTAAAAAGCGTATTAAATAGAATTCAGGATTAGAACATTTAGTCAATCAGAAAAATAATTTTCTATCACCTCATCAACATTTTTTGCTTCAGGGTAAAATGAATGAATTTTCCTGAGCACTGCTTCAACCGTAGCATCCGGGCAGGAAGCCCCGCTTGTTAAAATGATATCATCTACCTTTTTACGGGGAAGAAAATTTTCAGTCACAACTTCTTGATGCTTATTGATATCGAAATGTTTTATCAGTTTTTCAGAAAGTATTTTTTCTTCACTTGAGATGAAGTAAGTTTTTAGTTTTTCCTGGCAAAGCTCAACGATATGAGATGTATTCGAACTGTTATAACCCCCAACAACAATAGCGAGATCGGCTTTTTCTTTAAGCAGGCCATAAGTTGCTTCCTGATTATCATTAGTTGCGTAGCAGAGTGTATCACGGGTATCAGCAAAGTGAAGTTTTATATTCGCTGCGCCGTATTTCCTGCTCATTGCTTCTTTTAACAGGTCGGCAATTTCCTGGGTCTCGGTTGCAAGCATGGTTGTTTGATTGACAACACCGATTCTTTGCAAATCTTTATTAAAGTCAAAGCCGGGAGAATATTTCCCTTCAAAAATCTTATAAAATTCATCCTGAGATTTTTCACCAAGAATAAAAGAAACAAGGATTTTTGTTTCTTCAATATCTCTGACAATTAAAGAAGCTGCAAATTTTCTTGAATGAGAAAACGTAGCCCGCGTTTCTTCGTGATAATGTTTCCCGTGAATAATAACAGTATAATTCTGATTACCCAGTTGTTCACTCCGGTTCCAGACTTTTTCAACGAAAGGACAGGTTGTGTTGTAGCGATATGGATCTATACCGGTTTCATTTAACTTACGTTCAATTTCAAGTGTTGTTCCAAACGCAGGAATAATTACTATATCATCATTCTTTAGTTCAGACCAGTCAATCAGATGATTACCGGAAGTATCCATTAAAAATTTTACTCCCAGATTCTCAAGGTCTTTATTAACACCGGGGTTATGTATCATCTCGCTGAGAAGGAAAATTCTTTTGCCGGGATTTTCTTCAATTGTTTTGTATGCTATTTCAATTGCGTTCTCAACACCGTAACAGAAGCCAAAGTGCCGTGCAAGAAAAAATCTCACAGAACCAAAATCTAAAAGTGTAGGTGTAAAATCCTTTTTCCTTGGATCAAGGTCTTTCCTTTCATTTTTTAATCTGGTTATGAACGAACTTTTATAAAAATGAGGTATTTCAAACTTTTTCATAATTTTTCAATGCTTTATGTTGAAAACAATCCGAAAACAAAATGTGTTCACTTTTGCTGTTCAATTTTATTCAGCTCAGAACTTGAAACCGAATAATCTTCAGCAAATCTTTCAAGAGTTGGTTTATTAAGAAAGAAAAAAGCAAAAATTGCTATGAAAAAACCTGCAAAAATGTAATTGCCGGTTACAATCAGTCCAACAATACTTATAAGCCCCGATCCTTCAATAAATGCAAGCCGGATGATATTGTTAGTCCTAAAGGAAATCATCTTCTTTTCTAAATCGTTGTATTTATCTTTTTCAACTAAAGATTTATAAACAAACCTTGATACAAAAATGTTAGAGAAGGCAATTACAGCTACGACAATGATAAAAATATTACTCATTGATGGATCAGGCTGGATTGAGCCGTATTGAACGAGCATTACAGCAATAAAAAAAAATATTATTTGCCCTGCTGATAAGGCCCGGAAAATAATCTGAAGAGACTTGAAGATTGATTTAGGATCCATTTGTAAGCTCATTATCTGTGGTTAAAAGTTTAATACATAGTAATTAAGAAGCATCTTTGATATATTTACTGCCCAAAAATAAACAACACAGAATGAACTTAACAGATAAACTTGAAAAAATAAAAATAAGATTTGAACAGATTAATCAACAGCTTTCCGATCCTCTGTTCCTGAATAACAGAGAAAAAATGATAAGTTTGAACAGGGAAAGAGTTGAACTGGAAGATATAGTAAAAACTTACGAGAGATATTTATCAATTCTCAAAAACATCGAAGGTAATACTGAGCTTATTAATTCAGGATTAGAAAAAGAACTTGCTGATCTTGCAGAAAATGAACTAAAAGAACTTGAAGAGCAAAAAATAAAATTGGAAGAGGAAATAAAATTTCTGCTTCTTCCAAAGGATCCTAATGATAATAAAAACGTAATCATGGAAATAAGAGCTGGAACAGGTGGTGAAGAAGCGGCGTTATTTGCCGGAGATCTTTTCAGAATGTATACACGCTACGCAGAAAAAAGAGGATGGAAAACCGAACTTATCGATATTAATGATACCGGGCTGGGTGGAATAAAAGAAGTCATTTTTACTGTGAATGGCGATCACATCTTTGGTGAATTAAAATATGAGAGCGGTGTACACAGAGTTCAACGGGTTCCTGAAACCGAAGCAAGCGGCAGAATACACACATCTGCTGCTTCTGTTGCTGTACTCCCCGAAGCAGAAGACGTTGAAATTGAGATAAATCCAAACGATTTGAAGATAGATATTTTCAGATCGGGAGGAGCGGGAGGACAGAATGTAAATAAAGTTGAAACTGCAGTTAGAATAACCCATTTACCAACAGGAATGGTTGTTCAATGTCAGGATGAAAGGTCTCAACTCAAAAACCGGCAAAAAGCTATGAAAGTACTTAAAGCAAGGCTATATGACATAGAAGTTAAAAAACAGGCTGAAGAAATTTCCGCTCAGAGAAAATCAATGGTAAGAAGCGGAGACAGAAGTGATAAAATCAGAACCTACAATTTTCCGCAAAACAGGGTTACCGATCATAGAATTGGGCTTACGCTTTACAATCTTTCGAATGTTATTGAAGGTGATTTGGACGAATTGATTGAACAACTTAAAATTGCTGACCGCACGGAGAAACTTCAGGCAGCCGGCGAAACATAATTATTATTTTTTAATGTTGTCGAGAAACTTAACTATAAATACCATAGCAAATCCCATCAGACAAAGCTGAATATCGCCTGAATCGATCGTAAATTCTTTTGACATTTGAAAAGCCAGCGCAACCACTTTCGAAAAAAGCAGAACGATAAAAAACGTAACAAAGCCAATGGTTCCGCTTTTAATCGGATTTATTAAGTAATTATTTATATAACCAAAAAGCAAATGAATATTATATTCCTTTCCTGTTGTTAAATTTTTCAATTTCTTACCCTCTCGTTTTAATAAGCACTTAAATTTTCAGATTAAAGTAACTTATTTAACAGGTGGAGTAAATAGCCCAAAGTACTCATTTTTTGGATTTGGTTGGCCAGTCTGAGAAATTCTTAACGCAATATTGGATCAACTCGGCAGTATTTTTTAACTTCAACTTGCTCATAATATGCCGCCGGTGATTCTTTACGGTATGAAAACTGACAAATAATTCGGAAGAAATATCTTTACTGCTCTTTCCCTCAGCAATCATTCTCATAATATCAATTTCTCTTTTCGTTAAATTACCGGGAATAGATAGTTTGGCATGCGGTGTGATTGTTTTAATAAGTGGGGCAATCTTCGGATCAAAATAAGTTTCCCCATTAAAAATTATATATATCGCTTTAATAAGTTCCTGAATCGGCGATACTTTAAGAATATAACCTTCTATATTTTCGGAAATGGTTTCTGTCAGGTAATAACTATAATCGTACATTGTTAAGAGCAGTATCTTTTTTTCCGGGAAATTTTTTTTGATCAACGTAGCTGCTTTTATTCCATTCATTTCCGGCATACCGATATCCATAACTATAATATCAGCAGGAGTTGACTTACAGATTTCTAAAGCTTCCTTACCACTCGAAGCTTCAGCCATTACCTCAAGTCCTTCATCCACCGTCAGAGCTGCTTTTATTCCATCCCTAACGATTTGATGATCATCGACTAATATGATTTTGATCTTTCTCAAAATTTAATTTCCGTAAAGCTCAACTTCGATTTTTGTTTCTCTTGGCGAAATTACTGTTGAAATCATTGATGTGTTCAAAACATATAAAAGAATTTCGATGAATTTATTCCTTGAAATTGCTTTATTCAACCAGCTTAACGATTTCCCGCCTCTGATTAGAATTTTCAAAACTGATTTTTTCTTTTCTAAAACCAACTCTGTCTTCAAATAACTTACAACTTCTGAAGTTGTAATTAAAACAGAGAATTCTTCGATTAATCTGTAAACCGGCAACAATTTCATCGTTGAAAATTTTATAGAGACAGGAAAATTAAACTCAATCTTTTTATTGGGAAATTTTTTCTCCAGTTTCACAAAATAATTCGTCAATACCTGATGGAAGGGATACTTATTTATTTCGGGGGGATAAATTTCACGGCTGAGTTTGCTGATTTCTTTTCCGGTTATTAAAAGTAAAGAAAGAACCTCATCAATTCTTTCAGGTGAAATTTCCTTTTCATATTTGAATAATTCCAGCTTAAGCTTTGATGCGGCAATTAACTGACCAATAGTGTCGTGTAACTCGCGGGCGGTAATAAGTTTTCGGTTTTCCAGCTCATTAAAAAAAGTAAGGCAAAAATTTTCTTGCTTTAAAGCCGATTTTCTTTTCATGTTAAATTCTTGGAAACTTAATCCTGCTTAACAAATAATCTCATAAACAAAATTAAAGTTTTTATTTTCTAAAATCACTTAAGGAAAGAGAGAGGATTTAAAGAATTGGCAGGATTTACAAAGCCTTAATCATTATCAGACTTATGTCATCTTCAAATTTACCTGCTGTAAAAGAAGAAAATTCAGAAATAAATTTTTGAACGGGGGCCTGGTCTTTTTCAACCTTTAACAAAGCTTCTTCAAGTCCGTTAACTCCAAATTGAACACCATTACTGTTCCTGGATTCAATTATTCCATCACTCATTAAATACAAAATATCATTTTTGGTTAAAGTAATTTCAATATTTTCATAATCGGAATCAGGTGCAAAACCCAGCAATACTCCATTCGATTGAATTCTATGGATTATTTTGTTTTCATAATTATGGTAGATTAATGGCAAATCTCCTGCGCCTGAATACAAAGCTTTCATCTTTTGATTATCAAAAACCAGTATTGAAAGTGTTGTAAACACTTCGGATATTTTTGCATCATTGTAAACGGCAAGATTAAGTTTCTTTAAAATATCAGCGGGGGTTAAACTAGATACTGATTGAAGTGCAACTCTTAAAGAGCTTCTTATATATCCGGCATAAGCATAAGCAAAATACCAGGCGCCCCATTTTTTCCCCATTACATCTCCAAAGATTACCACCAGATTATTTTCATTGAACCTGAAGTAATCAATAAAATCTCCTCCCGGAATTCCCTGAAAAGGGACGTGCCAGTGTTTTATCTGGAAATTGTCAAACTCAGGCGATTCATCAGGAACAACTTTCATTTTCATTGAATCCGCTGCGCTGTGAAGTTCTGAAACTACTTTTTGCCGTTCTTTACCCAAACTTTTTATAATCGCTGAAACTTTTGCAACAACTACCCGGGGACCTGCGGTTTTAAGGACATAATCGGTTATTCCCAAATCATATCCGTCTAAAATATCATTTTCAGAACCCTTTGATGTTAGAAAAATGAAAGGTATTGCTTTGATTTGCTCATCTTCCAGAATCATTTTTCTCAACTGAAAGCCATCAATCTTCGGCATCATTATGTCTGAAATAATTATGTCCGGATTTACTTTCTTAATAAGCTTAAGGCCATCTTCCGCATTAAATGCAATGTGGCATTCAAACCCGCTTTTGTTAAGGTTATACTGGAATAATTTTGCAAGTGATTGGTCATCATCAATTAAAACAATTTGTGGAGTGGACTGAGATACAGTTTGCTCAATAATCCTTTTTGCCCCGTATATTTTAAATATATCTGCACGCCGGACAAGTGCCCGAACTTTCATAATCAATTCCTGAATCTCAAACGGCTTGGTGATAAAGTCATCTCCACCCACTTCTATTGCTTTTTCTTTATCTTCAATTCCCGATTTTGCTGTTACAAAAATAAAAGGGAGTATTTTATATTCTTCTTTTTCCCTTACTTGCTTGCAAAATGTAAATCCATCCATCTCATCCATTGTAACATCACAAAGAACCAGATCGAATTTATTTTGATTGAGGTGAGCAAATGCTTCAGAGGGACCAACGGCTTCAAATACATCAAAGCCGTTATTTTTGAGGTGGTAACTTAATAGTTTTCTGATTGTAATATCGTCATCAATAACGAGAATTGTTTTTTTACTGTCAGCAGGCATCCGTTCATTTAACTCAATTTATAGCTGATTAAAAAATATTATTGTTTAAAGCTTGCTACTGCTTCTTCTTTGGTTTTGAATGTTTCGAATATTCTGTACATTCTGGTCAACTGAAACATTGCATGCACAGCCTGCTGAAATCCTACAAGCCTTAAATCACCTCCAAGACTGGTAACTTTTTTAAGGGAAACAACAAGTGCACCCAAAAAAGTAGAATCTATAAATTCACACTCGCTCAGATCCACAACAATCCGTCGCCAGCCTGCACGAATATCAGTAGCAAGAAGTTCTTTAAAGCTTTCTGCTTCTTTTAGAGTTGCCCTTGAAAGCATAACAATCTCAACAACCACGTTGTCATGGATTTCTTTAATAAAATCCAGGTCTTTTACTTCTTCCATATTAATTCTGCACCCGATTTTCAATTTTATATTTGTCCATTAACCGATAAATAGTTGCTCTTCCCAGATGTAATTTTTTTGCAGCATCAACTATGTTACCGTGAGTTACTCTTAGAGCGTGTCTGATTGCTTCTTCTTTAAGTTTTTCAAAAGGAATTATTGTATCATCGGAAAACAATGCGCCATTAGGTTCAATGATGGCAGAATTTTCCATCGACCTTATCTGGATAGGGAGATCATCTACATCTATCGTTTCTCCTTCGGCAATGATAATGCATCTTTCAATGGTATTTTCCATTTCTCTGATGTTGCCGGGCCAATTATATTCATAAATTAATTTTAAAGCACGCTTACTGAAACCTTTAATATTCTTTCCAAGTTTTTTACTGAATGTATCAAGAAAATGCTGGGCAAGAACGAATACATCGCCTTTTCTTTGCCTCAAAGGTGGAACATAAATCGGGAAAGAGTTTAATCTGTAAAATAAGTCTTCTCTGAATTCTCTTTTTTCAACGGCCAGTTTCAAATCACGGTTGGTTGCCGAAATTATTCGTACATCGGTTTTAATCAGCTCTGTGCCGCCAACTCTCTCGAATTCTCTCTGTTGAATTACTCTTAAAAGCTTTGCCTGAAGAAGCATTTCAAGTTCGCCAACTTCGTCAAGAAATATTGTGCCTTCATTTGCAAGTTCAAATTTTCCGAGTTTACGCTGATGAGCACCAGTAAAAGATCCTTTTTCATGTCCGAACAACTCACTTTCAAGAAGCTCGCGTGGAATCGAAGCACAATTGACCACTACAAATGGTTTATCTTTTCTTTTACCGTTATAGTGAATGGCCCTTGCAATTAATTCTTTTCCGGTACCGCTCTCTCCATAAATCAAAACTGTTATTTCATTATCAAGGACTTTTGTAACAAGCTTAAAAACATCCTGCATTTTACCATCAGCGGATATGATGTTATCAAAGCTGTAATCCTTTTTCACATTTTCTTTTAAAATCTGGAGTTCTTTGGTGAGCTCATAGTTCTTTACTGCGTTTTTGATTGCAAGTTCTAATCTTTGCTGATCGATTGGTTTCGGGAAATAATCGAAAGCACCATACTTTAAAGCTTGTACGGCAACTTCAATGCTGCCCTGAGCTGATAACATAATAACCGGAAGATTTTCATCGTATTGCTTTATTCTCTTTAATGTTTCAATTCCGTCTAAACCTGGCAGCATAATATCAAGTAAAATGAGGTCGGGGCGCATATGAAGTTTTTTCAGAGCATCTTCACCATTCGAAAAAACTTCAACTTCGTATTTCCATTTATCTTTAACCCAGTAGGAAAGAAGTTTTGAGATTGCCTGCTCATCATCAATAATGAAAATTAATTTCTGCACGATTTTTTCCTTAGTTTGTTAATTTCATTGAGCTTTAGGTAATTTGACAATTACCGAGGTTCCCTGACCCGCTTCACTCTGGATCGAAACCGAACCTTTATTTAACTCAATGATCTGATTAACAAAAACTAAGCCAAGCCCCTTGCCGGGTATTTCTTCCGCTTTTTTTTGAGCTCTATAGTACTTTTGAAAGATAAAAGGCAGGTCTTTAGAAGGTATTCCAACACCCGTATCGGAGAAAATGATCTCAATTTCCTTGTATAAGCTGTTTACAATAAGAGTAAATCTACCACCAGGATTTGTAAACTTTACAGAATTATTTACTATCTCCATTAAAGCTTCGTAAATCCTTTCTTCGTCCCCATCTATCAAAATTTCCTGAGAAATCATTTCGAATGTAAAAATTATCCCTTTTGCTTCGGATAATCTCCTGGCTTTTTCAGCAATCTTAATCAGAGTATGATCTAATCTGAACCGGCTTTTTTGCAATACGAGTTTTCGGTCATCCACCCCGGAAATATCAAGCAACTGGTTGATTAGCTTTGCTAATCTTTTTCCTTCTTCGAGAATTATCCGGTTGAATTCGTTTCTCATTTCAATTGGCATATCAGGATCTGAGGCTATTGTTTCCGAAAATCCGATTACCGATGCAAGCGGGGTTCTTAATTCATGCGAAACATTGGAAACAAAATCACTCTTCATCCGGTTAAGTTCATTAATAAAAGAAATATCCTGGTTATATCTTGATTTTTCAATCATTAACAACCTGTTTGCCTCAGTCAGCTTTGGAATTATTTCTTTCAGTTCCTGTTCATACTTTCTTTGCAGAGATAGATTTTTTGCAATACCATAAACAACTTTTTTCTGGCCAGAATCTGAGGTTTTCAGTCTTATGGAAAAAGGCACTTCAATTTCGGGTTTCATTATCAAATTCACATTCAACTGAAGAGTTACAGAGTCCGCTAAATTTTTCAATTCGGCAATAACTCTTTCAGAATCAGCAGAAGAAACTATTTCAAGAAAATGTTTCCCGATAAGATTTCCGGGTTGATGCCCCAGAATTCCTGCTCCTGAAGGATTTACTTCAATAAAACATCCATGATCATCAAGAATGAAAACCAGGTCATCGGAAATACTCAGGAACTGTTTGTATTTTTCCTCCCATTCATTTGACAAACCAGGTTCTATCTCACCGGCTTTTTGAGAAATGTTCCGAAGATATGCGTGCAAATGTCTCTGAATAATCGGTAAAAAATTGTCCATCAGATAAAGTTTTTCCCGGGAAAATTTTTCTTTGTCCTTTGATATTAAAACAAGTGAGACTGAATTTGCGTTTCGAATCGTTACAATTTTGCGAATAAAAATTTCGCAATGTTTTTGGGGACTTTTCAGTGAATCAAATTGTTCAGCGGAAGTAATGATTTCTTCAGGAAAGATATGAGACTTTTCAAGGCGCAAGAGATAATTATTCAATTCTGCAAATTGTTCTTCCTCTTCGCCACACTGAAATGGAATATTAAAACCATCATTAAGAATATGAATGAAGTAACCGGACCGGCTGTCGCTAAGAAGAATAATGATTTCAAGAATATTATTTATAAGTTCATTCATATCAAGTGAATTTCTTTGTAAAAAAAATACTAATAGTGAGATTATTTCACTAATCTGCTAAACGAAAATATTCGTTATTAAAATCTTCTTTAATGAAAGTCAATAAATAAAATACTTGCCGATTGTAAAATTTGTTTTAATTGCTGTGTTCTTTTATACGGCGCTTAAGAACTTCGATCTTTTGCTCAGGAATTTATTAAATATTCCAACTCTTAAAAATGAGATTATCCATTTAATTGCCGGATATCATACTGGTCTTAACTGATTAGCAGTTCCTGAGGGATATGATTTATCGGTTGAGAGTCTTGCGTAGTTATTCGAAAAGACAGCAATTGATTAAAAAGTTGATTTTATTGTCGGTTATAGTTTTGCTGTAAATGCACTAACTGTAATTGCAGCATTAATAGTCGATGCGTTGAAGAGCAATTAAAAGCAAATCAGTTCTTCTGAATTTTTTGGAGAGACTCATAATATCGCTTTATGAGGTTTTCATAATCTCTGAAATAGCCTTCCTGAACTGCTTTATTGTATTCTTCCTTTAACCTGAATTTCCCTTCTTCAGTTGAAAGATTAAGGTTTGCGGGAGATTCCCTTATCACATTCTGGCCTGTAAATGATTCTCTTTCCTTTTCAAAATCCCTTTCATTTATCGAACGCTGTGCATCTAAAAGTTTTGATAAAATTCTTTCCTGTTTCTGAACAAGTTCATCGTTGAGCTTTTCAGTTTTCATATCAGAAACAACCTCCTGCATTTGTTTCAATATCTGGTCAAGGTTTGCAGGAAGCTTTTTAGATTCGCCGGAAATCTGAGATTCACGGTTCAACTGCTCAAGTGATTTTTGAATTGCGGACTGTTCATTTGCAAGCCGCTGTAATTCAGCCTGCTGCTGAAGCGAAAGTTTTCCCTGCTGCATCTGTTTTAGCATCTGTGTAAGGTTATTCAAATTCATCTGCTGACCTGAAAGCTGATTAAGCTGCTGCATCAGAGACATCATCCCGCCGCTGCTTCCTCCATTCATCATTGCTTCCATCGAATTTTTCATCATAGTTGCTGCTTCGTTAAGATGCATCATTGCCTTTCCCTGGTTCATAGATGCCAAACCACTGTTGCGGTTCTGAAGTGATCTTAGCGATTGATTCATTTCCTTCTGAGCATCACCCATTGACTTTCCCATCTCGGGTGAAATTGCAAATGTTTTTTGGGAAAGTTCAGACATTTGCTGCATAATCCCGCTGAGATTCTGCTGAATCGTATTTTGCTCCTGAATTTTATCATTAAAAGTTCCGGAGCCGGGATCGAGTTTTTCTGTATTCTTTTTTAGCTCTTCCTGCTGTTTGGAAAGTTCCAGCAGGTTATCAAGTATTTTCATCATTTCAGTGAAAGTCTGCATCTGTGTTTGCTGCATAATCATCTGCTGCATTTGCTTCATATTTGAATTCATCTTTTTCATATTTTTGGAAAGCTGCTGCTGCTGCTGCTGCACTTTCTGTTTCATTCCCTGCTGAATATCCTGCATCGCATTTTCTGAAAGTTCAGGATTATTCTGCTGGTTCATCTCTTCCATCATTTCCTGCATTTCTTCGTTCGGAAGATCATCAAATTCACTCATCTTCTCCTGCAGTTCTTTCATCTCTTTTTCAAGTCGTTTCAGGTCATCAGTAGTTTCTTTCTGTTCTTTGCTGAGTTTATTTTTTTCTTCCTGATTTGATAAATCGGAATTCCCGGTTTTACTTTGAAGCTCCTCAAGATTTTTTTCAAGTTGTTCTAAGCGTTTTAACAAATCATCAACTTTCTGCTCAATCTGAATTCGTTTTAAGAGGTTCAAAGTTCTTTCTATAGATTTCTTTATTCTTTCTTCATCAAGTTTAAAGTTCTCAAGAGCATCCTGCGTCATTTGCCGATCCATTTTCTGAAGCATCTCTCTCATCTTATCCATCATTTTCTTCATTTCATCACTGGTCATTTCAGACATAAGCTCCTGAAGCTCGAGATATTTTTCAATTGTTTCTTTTGAGAGCAAATTATTCTGCTGAAGTTCCTGCTTCAAATCCTGAATGTTTTTTGCAATATCGTCCACTTTGTTTTGTAATGATTCAAACTCTTCAAGCGCTTTTTCAATCTTTTGCTTTTCTTCCCAGGTAATTTCTTTCTTGTCCTGCTTTAAATCCCGGTCAATTTTTTCCAGGGTTTTTTGCAGTTCTTCAGCTTTCTTTAATGTTTCATTAAGTTCATTTTCAGCTTGTTCATGTTTTTCATCCGTCCTTGTCAGAATTTCATCAAGCGAAGGAACCCGGATTGAATACTCAATTGTCCTGGATGATTTTGGACCTCGGTAATAATCATTATCAAATACTTCAAAATAGTATGTGACAACATCTTCAACTGCCAGACTCATTGAAGTTAGATTCCAGATATAGCTTACATCAATTGCCTTTTCAGATTTGCTGATAGGGATTTCAATTGACTTATATTCATTTTGAACAGCTTCATATTTTGAAAATGAAAGGCGGTACTTAATTAGTAAATTCGAAAAACCATAATCATCATTAATTTTTAACAACACAGCTAAACGGTTATCTGTAGCAAGAGATACATCACTGTTTGGGCTTACAACTTCAATTACCGGGTAAGCGTCATTGAGCATTTTGACTGAATAAGTAATAGGTGACAGATTTTCTTTACCATTCAAATCAGTGATAATAATTCTATAATCAACGTCTTTCCTGATCTGGAATTTACCTTCAGCAGAATTGGAGTTGATATTCATTTTAATATTACTGGTATCGCTGAAAACAATTCTGGCTTCTTTCAGTTCCTTATTAGAAATGAGATTTATGTTTACCACACTTCCAGCCAATGCCGAGATATTTCCATTATCCTTCTGAACAATTTTGGGAATATTGGAATATCCGGGCGGAATAATTTCAAAATCAATCATACGTATTATTGGTCTGTCGGTTACTTTAACTCTGAACTCATCGCTTTTGATGTCTTCAGCTTCTGCAAAATATACGAATGAGCTGTAAACAGGATTTGTGATGAATGTAAAAACTCCCGTAGAATCAGGAACAAGTTTTATAAATGAATAATCGGTTTGCTCTTCATACTTTTGAGCGAATAAGATTTCACCGGGTTTATAACCTTTAGTACTAATTTTAATTGTAAGTGATTCGCCTTTGGTTAACTCAACATCACCTGGCGAAACATTAAAGTAAAATTTCTGAGGAGGCAGGAACTGCTGATCATAGTTAATTAGTCTGAATGTTGCTGCCTGAAGACCAGGAATGAATAAAAATAAAAGTGCACAAACCAATAGCACACCGCCGCTGTATACAAGCAAATCTTTTACACGCCTGAAATCAACAACAGAAGAAAAATCCAGTATCTGGGATTTGTCGTAAATAAATTTTAATGCAGCATAAGTAAGCGAAGACGAGTAATTTGAATTATTGCCATTTTCGACAAGTTGTATCGCATTCTTAAGATCATCACTTATTGCAGGAAATTTCTGGCCCACCAAATCGGCTAAAGCCTCATGATTTTTTGAGCCCCAAAATCCAGCAGCCGTTAATAAAGGTTTCAGAATAAAAGAAGAGATTAATAAAAGCACAGAAAAGATCAGGAAAATCAGCAGAAAAGATTTAACAGTGACAGAGAAGTAACTAACAAGTTCTGCCAGAGTTATCAAGGTAAATAAACCAAACAAAATTATGAAAACTTTTTGTGCACCGATACCGGCTTTTATTAATTGCTGCTTTTTAAAAAGAGCATTAAGCCTTGTGATAATATCCTGATAGTATTTAGAATCTTTACCCATATCAGTCAGATAATGCCCAAACAACAATATTAGTCCCGAATTTTAATGCTTCCTCCCTTTTGGCCGGAGGATTATTGTGAACTTCCGGATCAGCCCAGCCATCGCTGGGATTAGATTCATAAGTATAATAAACTGCAAGCCGCTTGCCTAAGAATATTCCAAAACCCTGCGGGGATTTTTCATCATGCTTATGAGTTTTTGGCGGACCGTTTTTAAAGTCAAAACAGGAATTATATATATCGTGGCTAAAAGGAACTTCTATAAAATCTTCGTCAGGAAAAACTTTTTTCATTTCTCTTCGAACCGCTTTGTCTAATCCATAATCATCATCAATATAAAGAAAGCCGCCGTTTTCAAGATATGTTCTCAATCGTTTAGCATCTTCGTTTGAAAATACAATGTTGCCATGTCCGGTCATAAATAAAAAAGGATACATGAAAATTTCATCGCTAGAAATATCAACAAATTTATAAACAGGGTTTACTCTGATGTTCGTATTTGCCTGAATAAATTTCAACAAATTCACCTCAGCAGATGGATCATTGTACCAATCACCGCCGCCGTTGTATTTAAGACGAACGATCTGGAAATCATTTGATTGTGCTGAAAGTACCACTGGCAAAATCAAAACGAACAGAAATTTTAATTGGGACATTACAAACATTAATTTTATATGAAATATATTTGTGAGTGTATTCAATAGCAATCTATAAAACAGTCACATAACTTTATAAATATTTCAACAATCGACAGGAAATAAATCACAGGGAAATCATGAAAAAATACTGGCTCGTTAAATCAGAACCCGAAGTTTTTTCTTTTAATGATCTTAAGAAAAGTAAAAATCAAACCACTTATTGGGATGGAGTTAGAAATTATCAGGCAAGAAATTATCTCAGAGATGAAATCAAAAAAGGTGATTTGGTATTATTCTATCACAGTAATTCAGATCCGCTTGCAGTAATGGGCATCTGTGAAGTTGTGAAAGAAGGTTATCCCGATCATACACAATTTGATCCGGATAATGATCATTACGATCCCGAAGCTGATCCTAAAAATCCAACCTGGATGATGGTAGATGTAAAGTTTGTGAAGGAGTTTAAAAATCCTGTTAAACTTGATGCAATCAAATCGAATCCAAAGTTAAAAAATATGAAGTTAATTGCCCGCGGAAACAGGTTATCTGTTATGCCTGTAACCAAAGAAGAATTTGATGAGATAATGAAAATGGGAGAACAGAAATAGCACGCTGATGACGCAGATTGTTCTGATCAGCGCTGACCTGTTAAATCCGCATCATCTGTGTTCTATTCTTTTTTCCATCAGATAAAGATGTATGCTTCAAACAAGTTTATTCTGTTCATCTCCCTTTGGTTAATTCCGATGGGCACGCAGAATCCGCCAAGGCAAATCAAATTAATTGAAAAATTCATCTCTCGATTGAGGAGATTTAATTTTCATTGATTTTCTATTAGATTTTCTTCGTCACTTAAAGCACGGTTTAAAGTAGTTGGAGGAAGAGATTTGCTTGTTTTGGCGCCCAGCTCTTTAATCTTTTCAACTCCGGAAATTAAATTGCCTCTGCCGTCGTGAATTTTTTTCATTGCACTTTCGTAACTGTCTTTCGCTGAATCCATTTTCTTTCCTACATCAATAAGGTCATTGTAAAAGTTTACAAATTTGTCGTAGAGACTTCCTGCTTGTCTTGCAATTTCCAATGCATTCCTGTTTTGATTTTCCTGTCTCCAGATACTCGATATCGTTCTCAATGTTGCAAGTAATGTAGAGGGACTTACAATAACTATGTTCATCTCGAACGCATCATTAAAAATTGTCTGATCATTTTGAACTGCAATCGCAAACGCTGGTTCAATCGGCATAAACATTAGAACAAAATCAAGACTTTCAAGCTGATATAGATTCTGATAATTTTTTCCACTTAAGTTTTTAATATGTGAGCGAATTGAATTTATGTGTTCTCGTAAAGCAAGCTGCTTCTGATGTTCATCATCTGAAGAAATAAATTTTTCATAAGCAACTAAAGAAACTTTTGAATCAATTACTATGCTTTTATTTTCAGGCAGTTTAATGATCACATCGGGCTGATATCTTTTGCCGGATTCTGCGGTGAGACTTTCCTGCACAACATATTCTCTTCCTTTCACTAATCCGGATTTTTCAAGAATACTTTCAAGAATAAACTCTCCCCAGTTGCCCTGAGTTTTGCTTTGTCCTTTTAATGCTTCTGTTAGATTTTTTGCTTCCTGGGTTATTTGGTGATTCATATCCTTCAGCATTTGCAACTGTTCACGTAAGGAAGCGTGACCTTTAATGCTTTCTTTATTCGTTTCTTCTACTTTCTTTTCAAAGTCAGAAATTTTTTCTTTTAAAGGATTTAGTATTTCACTTAGCCTCTCTTTATTCTGCTCGGTGAA
>JACAFA010000338.1 GCA_013388525.1 Ignavibacteriaceae bacterium
GATTTACAACTGGATTTATCCGGGGGCAAAGGAATAGCCGGAGTAGAATCATATTGGTTCATTAGTTCCGGACTCTCAATACGGTTTAATAAAAATTAAAGGAGTAAAATGGCCACGAAAACTTTTCGAATTCTCTCCTGGAATGTTAATGGAATCCGTGCGATTCAGAAAAAAGGATTTCTCGATTGGTTCAAAAAAGAAAATCCTGATATCCTCTGTCTTCAGGAAACAAAAGCTCATCCTGATCAGCTTGATGATGAGTTGAAAAATATTCCCGGATATGAATCTTATTTTTCATCAGCAGAGAAAAAAGGCTACAGTGGAGTTGTTACTTATACGAAGTTGAAACCAAAAAGCGTTCAGCAGGGAATTGGAGTAAAGAAGTTCGACAGCGAAGGAAGATTCATCATTACTGAGTTTGATGAGTTCACACTTTTCAATATTTATTTTCCGAATGGTAAAGCATCAGCAGAAAGACTTCAGTATAAAATGGATTTCTATGAAACATTTTTGAAGCATTGTAAAAAGCTTCTCAAGGAGTGCAAGAAAATTATTGTTTGTGGTGATGTAAACACAGCGCACAAGGAAATTGATCTTGCGAGACCGAAAGAGAATTCAGAAACATCCGGGTTCCTCCCACAGGAGAGAGAATGGATTGATAAATTTCTCGCTGCCGGATTTATTGATACATTCAGAATGTTTAACCAGGAACCAGAACAATATACCTGGTGGGATATGGTAACACGTGCGCGAGAGCGGAACGTTGGCTGGCGCATTGATTACTTTTATATAAGCGAAAACCTCAGGGAAAAAATCACATCTGCAAAAATTCATCAGGATGTAATGGGCTCAGACCACTGCCCGATCAGCATTGAGATTTTATCGAATTAATTCTTAATGAATTTTTTTATTCGAATGGTTGTTATATCTTCAATGTAAATTATAACATAGATTTCATTACTCATTCTTTAGAATAATTTTGATAAAAACGTTGAAAACTCTCTTTTTTCTAATAATTACATCAAGTCATTTGATTGCACAGCAGCTTACTGTTGCCAATGCTAAGATTGTAGTTGATTCATATTCGTTGGAAAAATCCCGCTCAGTTCCGATTGGAGTTTTAGTAGAACTTGAAGAAGGCTGGCATCTTTACTGGCGAAATTCCGGTGACACCGGAATTCCAACATCAATAGAATTTGGTTTAC
>JACAFA010000335.1 GCA_013388525.1 Ignavibacteriaceae bacterium
AAGAAATCCTGATCAACAATAATTGCACCTGTTGATACGATTGCATCAACCATATTATTCATTATCATATCATAAACTACTTTCTTTAAACCTGCACTGAAAAGACTTCCGGCAAGTGTGAGAATGATACCGCAGTTTTTATCCCTGAGCATCATATCATAAATTCTTGCTGCACGGTTAAGGTCGCGTGCGGTAAATGCCATATTTTCCATGGCATCAACAAGTGGAACAACGTTGTGTTTTTTAATATCAATATGTTCGATTACTTCTTTCAGATAATCTTTTTTCTGAGCCATTTTTAATTCCTCCTTTGCTGTTGATGAAACTTTTTAGTTATAAATATAAAAATTTAGATTTCCTTTTTAAACAGAAGGCAACTTCATAACAATTTTGGAACCTCTGATGTAAAGAACTTCTTAACAGTTTCCCAACCGATTCTGATTAACATATCAGGCATCGGTTCAGAATCAGCGTCTTCAAAATAGGTTAATGATTTTAGTATGTGCACTTTGTTATAAGGCGTCTGAGCATACTTTTGTTTGAATATTTCAAAAAGCTGAGAAAGATTATATTGTTGTGCTACCGCATAAAGATCAATAAAATCCCTTTTAGTTCCTCTGGAGACAACCGCACTGAATTTCATAGCAGCTATATCTCTGATATCTGCCACTTCCAATTTTACACTCGGTAAATCCCCGTTATCAAATTTCTGTAATGGAAAAAGCAGCGGATAACCATAACCGAGAAAGCTTATTTTAGTTTTTTTGAAATTGATATGAACTGTTTGTTGCTCTTTCGATATGATCGTTAATTCTTCCAGCCCTTTAAATTTTTGAATTAGAGTTTCCTCATTAAAAAATTCCGAAGTAAAGAAATCAAAATCGTGTGAAATGCGATGCCCGAGAAAAAGCGCAAGTCCTGTACCACCAGCCAGATAAAAAGAAGAAATGACGCTGATTTTATTAAGATCCCGCAGAACTTCTGAAGCCTTTCCTGGCAGAATCTCCGGATGCCAATGTGCTTTTTCTGAATTCATACTGCCGAAACATTATTGGTTAAAGAAGCAATTTCATTAGCGGGAATTTTATATACAATAGCCCAGAAATTCGAAGACTTTTTAGATAATTGTTTATTTGTTTTGATCACTCTTGCAATCTGGTTTTCAGAGAAATTTGCTTTTAACCAGGCAAATGCATTCTCATCACCGTATTCAAGTATTCGGCTGATGGTATATTCAGGATAATCAGCAGGATCAAAATTTTGAACATTAATATCCCAGAACAAAGTATTTAAATTTTCAGGCAGTATATTCATATCAAAAATTTAAGTTTATACTTTCACTTACAAAATCATTAACTAAATGCAACAAATTATTCGGGCAACTCAAGTTTGTCGCGTAATTATTAGTTGAACAAAAACCCGTTGAAACGGTTATAGAAAATTATTTTTCGTTTTATTAACCCACGACTTAAGTCGTGGGTTACCGAGAAAAAAGTAAAAGATTCAAACCGTTTTAACGGTTTACAATAACAAGTGGTCTACTTGAACTGGTAAAATAAAACAAAGAAGAATCATTAATTCTTCTAAAAGAAAATCTTTGCTACTTTCAGAATCCCTTGCTTCCATGGAACTCTGTGTGAAATGCCAGTTTTGTTTCTGAATTCTTCGTGATGTTCAAGATACCATTTATAATTTCTGATCAGGGCATCTTTGTTAGAATACTTTGGTTTGAATCCCAGCATTTTCTCAGCTTTTTCAATCGACACAAATGAATCTTTTGAAGCTGTTTCGTAAACCCACTTGTAAAGCGGAGATAATTTCATTGCCTCAAGAACTCTGAGTGTAAATATAATAGGTTTTTCAGGAAGTCCTTTTATTTTTTTTCCGTGACCTGCAAAATCCAATACTGCCTGATAGTCTTCTCTCATCGTTGTGA
>JACAFA010000045.1 GCA_013388525.1 Ignavibacteriaceae bacterium
ACTTCTGACTCAATGTAAAAGAATTTTAGGTTGGACTGTTTCTCGATAATTTTAAATGCACTTTCCAGTGTAACATTTTTTGCATCTAAAGTTATTCGAATATCTTTTAACTCCTGTCCTTCAACCGGAACATAAGCAAATAACATATTCAGGATAAATATTTGTAAAAGAAAACCTTTCAGAGAATAAATGGTAGTCATTTTTACTATCCATAAAATGTTTTTTTTCATATATTTTAATCCCTGGCTAAATAATAATTACACAATCGTTGTTTAGCTGTCTCAGCCGTGATAATCTCGCACATTATCACGGCATTTTTATAGTACTCTTCTATTTTTTTCTATAGAATATTATTTTACTAACAGTATCGTTGTCACTGATAGTCATATATTCAAGTTTTGTAGCTGACTTAATAACTTTTACAATTGTCCATAAAGATTCATTTTCAAAGTTCGCATTTATTCTTAATCTTTTAATTGATTCATCAGTCAATTCGAATTTTACGCCATAAGCCCGCTCAATTTTTACCAGTGCCTTTTCTAATGATACATTATTGAAAACCAATACATTTTCTTTCCATCCTATTACTTCTTCAAAATTGAAAGATGAAATTTTCTCTTTTCCTGTTTTTGTATCATAGGTTAATTGTTGTTTTGAACTCAAAGTTTTTTCATTACTGTTTGAATTGATAGTTACTCTTCCTTCAACAAGCGAAACAACTATTTCGTTTTCTGCATCAAAAGCTTTTACATTAAATTTTGTTCCCAACACTTTTGTAGATAGTCCACCTGAATGAACAATGAATGGTAATTCTTTATTTGGCGAGACTTCAAAATATGCTTCGCCGTCTAAATAAACTTCCCTCTTGCCCTCGATGGACATATTCGAATATTTAAGTTTGCTATCTGCATTCAGCGTAATTTTAGTTCCATCCAGAAAAGTTATTGTGCTTTTTTCTCCAATCCTGGTTGTTTTTTCATGCCATTTAATTTCTGCCACATTATTTTCTTTTTTGGTATCAATCAGATTAAAAACAAAGTAGCCCAGAACAAATAGTAATACAGAAGAAGCCGCAATTTTTATGATGTAACTTGATTTAGAAAATTGCTTGTGCTGAATTCTATCTATTGCTGCAAGTCTGTTTTCGATCTTTTCAAAAATCTCATCCCGAACTAACTTTTCTTTTCCTAATTCTTTTTCATTCCAAATAAGATTGGATGTTTGAAAGGAATTCAAATATGCGTCGAGTGATTTTTTTTCATCATCAGAGCAAGTACCATTTTTATATTTTTCAATCAGATTATTTAGTTCATTATCGTTCATAAGAAAAAGTAACCGCTTTCTTTAATAATTAATTATAACATTTATTCATTGAATAAATTTACTTTAACAGCAGCATTTTAATAGTTTTAACATTTTCAACCGATTGTAAACGTGCGATGTAAATTCCGCTAACAAAATTATCAGCCTTAAATTCCACTTCATTATAACGACCTGCTTCCGCATAACCATCAAATAATGTAGCAATCTCTTCTCCGAGTGAATCATAGATTTTTAACACCGCATTTCCACTTGACTGCAGTGTAAATATTATTTTAGTAGATGGATTAAATGGATTGGGATAATTTTGATGAAGACTAAATTCTGTCGGTGCCAGCATCTTATCATCAATACCTGATACAGTTGTAGAGAATGTACGAACTTCGCTGTAATCACCCCATCCGGCAGGATTGAAAGCTTTGACTCTCCACCAATAATTTTTTCCTGGCTGCAATTGTGTAAATAGATAAGTTGTATCGTTAACCTCAGTACTTACAAGCGGAGTGTTAAATTGATTGGTAGTATCAATCTCGATTAAATATTTGCTTACTATTGGCTGACTTTTTTCCCAGATAAAGAGTACGCTTGAAGAACTAATCACTGCTCCATTTGCCGGCGATACCAGAATCGGTGCAGAAGGTAATTGTAACGGCTTACCAAAATATCTTGCGAGAGCTAAATCTAAATCAGAGGTAGTTGCAAATCCTGCTACAACAATTTTTCCATCCGGCTGTACATCCATTGCATAACCAAAATCAATCCCCGCGGCAAAGTCTGTAAAAACTATTCCATTAGTGCCAAAAGAATTATCAAGACTGCCGTTCATATCATACTTAGCAAGTGTAAAATCTTCATTGGCACCGTTCTTAGCATATCCGACTGCAACTATTCCAAAATCATGGATATAAGAAACGGCATAGCAGTTTGCACTTCCTGTTCCAATTGAAGTAATAACTTTTCCATCAGTATCAAACGTATTGTCCAGTGTACCGTTTGGATCGTATCGGGCGAGAGAAAAATTATTAACTGATCCAACTTTAGTATAACCTGCAAGAATTAATTTGCCATCATTTTGTATAGAAAGAGAATATGCAAAATCATCCCCTGTTCCTATTGGTGTTGAAACTATGCCGCTAAAACCAAAGCTGTTATCTAAAACGCCGCTGCTGTTATACTTTGCAATTGCATAATCAGCATTACCATTTATAGAAACTGATCCAACCGCTATAATGCTGTTATCTCCAAGTAATTTAATATTTCGTATAGTCGAACCGAAAGTACCAAAGTCAGTTACAACAATGCCAGAACTACCAAAAGTATTATCAAACGAACCGTCAGTATTTAACCTAATCAGAGTAAAATCTAAACCATTATCCAGATCATCATCAGAATTTCCGGCAGCAACAATTTTTCCATCGGGTTGAATTAAGATCGAATAAATATACTCTGGTCTTGAACTAAAATTTGTAATAACAATACCACCTGTTCCGAAGCTGTTATCTAATACTCCTGAGCTCTCATATCTTAATATCACCCAATCAAAATTAACATTTGGTAATTGTGATGCACCGCCCACAACAATTTTTCCATCTTGCTGAATTGCAACAGCATAGGCTTTATCATAAACATCAACTCCTACCGGTGTTACTACAATACCACCCGTACCAAAAGTATTATCAAGTGTTCCGTCTGCATTGTAGCGTACTACCGCTATATCATCATTTGAACCTACGCGTGTATATCCGGCACCAACAATCTTTCCATCCGGCTGCAGAGCAATTGCCTGAATAATATCGCTTCCGGTTCCAAGTGAAGTGATAACTTTGCCATCTGTTCCAAAAGTATTATCAAGTGTTCCTGGTGTTTGTGCTTTGATACTTAATGAAAATATCGATATAGCTATTACCAGAATTGTTAATTCATTAACGAATGATTTAGAATTGAAATTCATGTTGCTCCTTATACTTTTTAAGAGTGTATGGGCTGATATATTTATAATTGATTTAAGTATTGTTTTGAATCATAACTTAAACTTCTTATTACATCTAAGTACCTTAAGATTTAATAAGTACTATCTGATGAAAATATTAATGATTTTTTAAATGCCTGATTTTAGAGCAGAATCAACGTTTTTTGAAGGCGTTACGGAGTGTTTGTAAAGTTTTACTGATTTGGTTTTTTACGGTTTGAATTGATAGTCCTAACTTGTCAGCTATTTCTTTATTGGAAAGATTTTCATTTCTGCTTAAATGAAAAATTTTTTTTCTCTGTTCGGGAAGTTTTGAAATAACATCCTCAACTTTTGAGTTAAATTCAAGAAACTCTATTTCCTTACTGATGTCAGATTCCTGAAGGAACTCATTCATTTTTTCAAGTAATTGTCTTTTGTATTTACTGTTACGGATATGATTGAATATGCTGTACTTAACTGCCTGAAAAAGATATGAAGCGGGATTTGTAACTTCAATCTCATGCCTGCGAATCCAGATGTTAACAAATATTTCCTGGACTACATCTTCACACAAATCTTTATCCTTCAAAACATTATACGCATACATATACAACCTGGACCAATACCGATCATAAAGTACTTTGTATGAAACTTTATCATCATTACGGATGGAATCGAATAGTCCTGAATCTGTTAAGTCAATTAACTTTCTCTGTTCCATAATTACAGTATAACTAAAATTATTTTAAAACAAAAAAGGCTGTCACTAACCTGACAGCCTTTAAATTGTCTGACTGTAATGCTTCAGAAGGAAATGGAATTTCCTAAATTTGTTTAATGTAAAAACAGAAAGGAAATTCTTATGAGTGAAACAACCAACAGACAAAGAAAGCATTATTCCCCTGAACAGAAG
>JACAFA010000319.1 GCA_013388525.1 Ignavibacteriaceae bacterium
ACATAAAGCGTTCCGACCAATGATGAACCAAGTGAAGTTGCGAGATTTATTCTCTGTGTTTCACCCCCTGAAAGTGTACTGCTCAGACGATCCAATGTCAGGTAACCGATTCCAACATCATTCAGAAATTTTAGTCTCTTTATTATTTCATTCAATATTCTTTCGCCAACAAGCAAATCATATTCAGAAAGTTTCAACTCCTGGGAAAATTTTAATGAGTGTTCAATTGGAAGTGCTACAATATCATAAATTGATTTTCCTGAAATCTTAACTTGTAATGCTTCTCTTCTTAAACGTGAACCTTTACAAGCGCTGCAGGTTGTATAACCTCTGAAACGGCTGAGCATAACCCGAACGTGCATCTTGTAAGTTTTCTGTTCGAGTTTTTCAAAGAAGCCATCAATTCCATGATAAGTACCAAAACCTTTTTTAACAAGTTCAACCTGATTTTCAGTTAGCTGTTTGAAGGGAATATTAATCGGGATTTTGAAAGCCTTTGCATTTTGAACAAGATCACGCAGGAAAGAACTATACTTTGCACCACGGAAAGGTGCGATAGCTCCATCCATTATACTAAGGTTTGGATCAGGTATTACAAGATTCATATCAATGCCGACTGTTTTACTGAATCCCTGGCAAACCGGACACGCACCAAACGGATTATTGAAAGAAAAAAATCTTGGTTCAGGTTCTTCGTATCTGATTCCGCAGCACTCGTAATACTTATTAAACTCTGTTTCTTCACCAGTATCTGCATTAATAACAACTAGCCTGTTTTCACCTTCTTTAAAAGTTACTTCAATGGAATCTGATAAATTTTCCCTGATTCTCCCTTTTTCTGACTTAAACCTTTCAATGATTACCCTGATATTTTTACCGTTCTTTACAGCGAATTTTTCCTCATTCAGATCAATTAATTTTTTATCACAGTAGATTCTGAAGAACCCTCTTTTTTTAAGAAGCTCAATTTCTTCTTTTAATGCATGTCCTTTGTGCTGATGTAATGGAAAGCCTAAATAAAATTTTGTTCCATCGGGTTGGTCTTCCAACCAATCAACAACCGTACTCGTGGTTGCTCTGGTTACTTGCTTTCCGCATTGAAAGCAAATAGTTTTTCCAATTCTTGCAAAGAGAAGACGAAGATAATCGTAAACTTCTGTGGTTGTCCCGACAGTTGATCGTGAATTTCGTGCGACTGTTTTCTGCTCGATGGCAACTGCGGGAGAAATTCCCTGGATGAAATCAACATCTGGCTTGTTCATTCTTTCAAGAAACTGTCGTGCATACGATGAAAGACTTTCAACATATCTTCTCTGCCCTTCCGCATAAATTGTATCAAAGACGAGAGAAGATTTTCCGCTTCCGCTTACACCTGTAAACACAACCAGCTTGTTGCGTGGAATCTCAAAGCTGAGGTTTTTAAGGTTGTGCTCGCGTGCACCTTTTACGACTATTCGTTTATTATTTCTTGAAGATTTATTGTTATTCATTTTAGAAAATTGTCAGTAAGAAAAAAAGGATTTCTACC
>JACAFA010000010.1 GCA_013388525.1 Ignavibacteriaceae bacterium
ATAAAGTGCGTAAAAAGAAATTTGTCATTAGTTCGTACAAATGCCTTTGAGTTTCTGCACCCGAAATACTATGATTTTTATTCGGATAAAGCATCAACTCAAATTGTTTTCCTAATTCCTGAAGTTTTTTTGCCATCTGCATCGTGTGCTGATAATGAACGTTATCATCTTCCATTCCGTGGACCAGCAGAAGATTTCCTTTGAGCAGATGAGCGTAAGTTTTAGCCGAAGAATTTATGTAGGCTTCGAGATTATCCTGCGGTAAACCAAAATATCTTTCGCTCCAGATTGTATCATAAAGAAGGAAATCAGTGTTTGCAGCTATAGAAATTCCCGATTTAAAATAATCTGCTGCTCTTGTCATCAGGTGAAGTGTAAGAGTTCCGCCACCGCTCCATCCCCAAACACCAATTCTCTTTGCATCAACATAGGGCAGACGTGCAAGAAATTTTGCTGCTTCAATGTGATCATTAACTACCCACTTGCCCAAATCTTTATAAGCAAGGTTTTTAAAAGATTTTCCTCTTCCGCCTGTTCCTCTGTTATCCATAGTAAAAATAATAAAACCCTTTGCTGCCATCATTCTGTGCCAGAGTTGTCTTGTTCCTCTCCAGCTATCGATAGAATTTTGTGAGCCGGGTCCACCATAACCATAAACTATCACCGGATATTTTTTAGAGGGATCAAAATTATCAGGATATATCATCAGATAGTTGAGATTGATTCCGTCGCTGGTACTAAGACTTTCAATCGTAACTTTTCCGAGTTCATATTCTTTCAATGCCGGAAGATCATTTTCCCTTAATGTTAAAACTGGGTCGCCGTTAGTTTTCCTCAGATAAACTTTAAGCGGAATGTTGATCGAATTGTATGTATGAATTAAATATTTATAATCAGGTGAGAAAATTGCTTCGTGCCAGCCTGATGAATCACTTATTCTGGACAAATTTTTACCATCAACATTGACACGGTAAATGTGCTGATTGACTACACCATCTTTCTTCCCATAAAAATAAATTATTTTATCACTATCAGAATACCCTTGAAGTGAAGTTACCTCCCAATCGCCTGATGTAACCTGGTTGATTAGCTTCCCTGAATAGTCATAAAGATAAATATGCCTGTATCCGCTTTTCTCAGAAACCCACAAAAATTTTTCTTCGCTTTGAATCGGAACCAGATGATTGTCTTCAACATCCACCCAGCAGGAATCTGATTCTGAAAGGATTGAATTAGTTTTTCCGCTTTCGGCATCAGCCATCAGCAAAGTAATTTCATTTTGAAGTCTGTTCAGTTTAATTATGCCAAGCAAGTTGTTTGAATTCATCCAATACATTCTCGGAAGATAAATATCATCGTTCTCCCCAGCATCAATCCAGGTTGTCTTTAAAGTTTGCAAATCTATAACACCAATTTTAACAATTGCATTTTGCTCTCCGGCTTTGGGATATTTAAGCGGCATAACTTTATTGTAAGCATACATTTCATCAATCAGGTAAAATTCTTTTACTCTTGTCTGGTCAAACTTCCAGAAAGAAATCTTATTTCCATCCGGTGACCACTGCCAGCCATCAGCAATTGAAAATTCTTCCTCATATACCCAGTCGAATTCACCGTTCAAAATATTTTCGCTACCGTCAAAAGTCAACTGGATTTCATTACCTGTTGATAACTCAACAAGAAACAGATTATGCTCTTTAACGTATCCGGCGAATTTTCCGTTGGGAGAAAGTTTGGCTCCTTTTAATCCGGTGTGTTCATTTGCAAGTGCATGAATTTCTCCCGAAACAATATTAAAAAGATAAACAGGAGACATTTTCGAATGTCGCCAGATCGATTTAATCGGACCTCTGATAATAAAATATTTTGCGTTAGCCGTCCATTCGTAGCTGCTCATCCGAATTTGTTTTCCATTAAAGATGAGTTTGTCCGATGACAGAAATAGTTTTTCCTCAAGTGATTGAATATCAAACAGGTAAATGTCGGGCAGAGAATTTATAGGATTGATCTTCGTAAAAGCAAATGCCGACCCGTCCGGTTTCCATCTCACATTCTCAATATTTTCGGGAGTGAATTTGTTTGATAAAAATATGTCATCGAGTGTAATAGGTTTTTTCTGTGGAAAAGAAACTGACATTAATAATAAAAGAAAGAGGGAAATGAATTTTGTCTTCATAAAATGTTCCTTGAAATTAATCTTCCGGCCAGAGTTTTTCGATTTCATCTTTAAGTCCGAGATATTCCCATCTTTGCAAGGCAATCGGGACGTTGCCGTTTAACATCAAATAATCATGAAAATCTTTAAGGTTAAATTTATCGCCCAGCTGTGATTTTGCATCCGCAATAAAATTTAATATTTGGAGTTTCCCTATCTGGTATGTAATTGCCTGCCCCGGATTGTAAGCAAAAAACTTTGCTTCATCTGTTCCGGTTGCAAGATCCATCGGTACGGTTGAAGCAAGATATTTTCCGGCGTCTTCAATTGTGTAATTACCTAAAGCAAGATTTACATCGACATCAACTCTTAAAGCACGAAGACGCATAAAACTGTAAATTATTTCCCGAGTGCGCGGTGAGTTGTCAAATAATCCATATTGAAGAAGAAGCTCTTCAACATAAAAACCGATTCCTTCGTTCGGACCGGAATCAAAAAATCTTCTGCGGATCGGATCAGGATGTGCCCACGAAAGAACTAACTGATAATAATGACCGGGAACGCCTTCGTGAATAATTATCGGGCGCGGATCTTTTGCTATTGCAAGCCGGAAGTAAGACATATTTTCGGACGGTTCGGGAATATAACTGACTCCGTCTTCATCCAGTCTTGTTTCAGAAGTCAGATCATCAACTACGCCCATATTCTTGAATGGCTCAATGTGTGGAGGAATTTTTTTGTTGATATAATGTTGAACCCAATCAGGAATTGTCATCAGATTTTTTTCAACTAAAAATTTTCTTATCTCCTCTTCGTCATGTTTTTCTTTTGCAATTTGTTCATCGACAGATGAAAAGATTTTGAGTTCGGGAAGTCCTGCGTTGCGTTCTCGTTCAAACATATCAAATGAAACCGATCGGTTCCATTCAGATTTTCCCAACAATAAGAGTTCTTCCGGAGTGTAGGTCATTAATGCAATATTTCTGAGAAAGTAAATATAATTTTCTCTCCCAATGCTGAAGACCTTATTCATTCTGCTTAGATTCTGTTCTATCCATGCTTTATATCCTTCAAGTGCATCTGCTGCTTTGTTGACTGCGTTTGTAAGGTCATTCTCAAATTTCTTATCAGAAATCACCAGCAGTCCATTTTTCATTTTGTATAATCTGTTACGGATGTCAGATAAATTTTCAAGAGCGACAAGAGCAAACGGCTCGATCGGTTCGGTCAGATTTTGCTTTGCGTGTTCTACTGTTTGCGGAATTGACTCAAGCCGAATAATGATATTCTTCATCCTTAAATCAGTCATCGGCGAATGAATCAAAAGCAATTCATACACGGCTCCGATTGTTTGGTGAACATAGAAATCCGGATTGCGATAAGGCGA
>JACAFA010000020.1 GCA_013388525.1 Ignavibacteriaceae bacterium
GGTAGAAATCCTTTTTTTCTTACTGACAATTTTCTAAAATGAATAACAATAAATCTTCAAGAAATAATAAACGAATAGTCGTAAAAGGTGCACGCGAGCACAACCTTAAAAACCTCAGCATTGAGATTCCGAGGAATAAGCTGGTTGTGTTTACTGGTGTGAGCGGAAGCGGAAAATCTTCTCTCGTCTTTGATACAATTTATGCAGAAGGACAGAGAAGATATGTTGAAAGCTTGTCATCCTACGCTCGCCAGTTTCTTGAAAGAATGAACAAACCGGATGTTGATTTCATTCAGGGAATTTCTCCCGCAGTTGCGATCGAGCAGAAAACAGTTGCAAGAAACTCCCGTTCAACAGTTGGAACAACAACAGAGGTTTATGATTATCTTCGTCTTCTCTTTGCAAGAATCGGAAAAACTATCTGCTTTCAATGCGGTAAAGAAGTAACGAGAGCAACAACAACCACAGTTGTTGATTGGATCGAGACACAGGATGATGGAACAAAATTTTATCTTGGCTTTCCGCTTCATCAGCACGAAGGACATACAGTTAAAGAAGAAATTAATCTTCTCAAGAAGCGTGGATTCTTTAGAATTTATTCCGGTAAAAAATTAATCGATCTGAATGAAGAGAAGTTTTCTCCGAAGAGCGCTGAAGGAATTCGTGTCATCATAGAAAGATTCAAATCTGAAAAAGGAAAAATTCGGGAGAAATTATCAGACTCAATTGAAGTTACATTTAAAGAAGGTGAAAACAGGCTAGTTGTTATTAATGCAGATACGGGTGAAGAGAAAGAGTTCAATAAGTATTATGAGTGCTGCGGAATAAGATACGAAGAACCTGAACCGAGATTTTTTTCTTTCAATAATCCATTCGGTGCTTGTCCTGTTTGCCAGGGATTCAGTAAAACAGTCGGCATTGATATGAACCTTGTAATACCTGATCCAAACCTTAGTATAATGGATGGAGCTATCGCGCCATTCCGTGGTGCAAAGTATAGTTCTTTCCTGCGTGATCTGGTTCAGAATGCAAAGGCTTTCAAAATACCGATTAATATTCCGTTCAAGCAACTAACTGAAAATCAGGTTGAGCTTATTAAAAAAGGTTTTGGTACTTATCACGGAATTGATGGTTTCTTTGAAAAGCTTGAACAGAAAACTTACAAGATGCACGTACGGGTTATGCTCAGCCGTTTCAGAGGTTATACAACCTGCAAAGCTTGTAAAGGTTCTCGCTTAAGAAGAGAAGCATTGCAAGTTAAGATTGCGGGTAAATCAATTTATGATATAGTTGCTTTACCAATTGAACACTCATTAAAATTTTTCCAGGAGTTAAAACTTTCTGATTATGATTTGCTTGTTGGCGAAAGAATATTGAATGAAATAATAAAGAGACTAAAATTTCTGAATGATGTTGGAATCGGTTACCTGACATTGGATCGTCTGAGCAGTACACTTTCAGGCGGTGAAACACAAAGAATAAATCTCGCAACTTCACTTGGTTCATCATTGGTCGGAACGCTTTATGTACTCGATGAACCAACAATTGGTCTTCATCCAAGAGATAACATTAAGTTGATAAGTCTCTTAAAAAATCTTCGTGACATCGGAAACACTGTGCTCATTGTTGAACACGATCCCGAGATGATGCGCAACGCTGATCTAATTTTTGATATGGGTCCCAGAGCCGGAATACACGGCGGCGAAATTGTAGCTCAGGGAACAGTTGAAGATATTTTGAAAAATGATAAATCACTTACAGGGAAATATCTTGCCGGTAAATTAAAAATTCCTGTTCCCAGAAAAAGAATAACAAAGAAAACAAAGAGCATTGAAATTATTGGTGCAAGAGAAAACAACCTTAAGAATATCAATGTCGAAATTCCTCTAAACAGGTTTGTTGTAATTACAGGAGTGAGCGGCTCAGGGAAAAGTACACTAATTCATGACGTGCTTTATGCCGGAGTTGCAAAATATTTTGGAATGGCACCATCTCACGTTGGAAAGTTTGATGACATTATCGGAGCGAAATACATTGACGGAATTGAGATTGTGGATCAGTCACCGATTGGAAAATCTCCGAGGTCAAATCCTATCAGTTATGTAAAAGCTTTTGAACATATCAGAGAACTTTTTGCTTCAACGCATCAGGCAAAAGCAAGAGGTTATAAGCCCGGATATTTTTCTTTTAATGTTCCGGGTGGAAGATGCGAAACCTGCCAGGGAGATGGCTTTATAAAAGTTGAAATGCAGTTTCTTGCTGATCTGTATTTAACCTGTGATGATTGCGAGGGAACAAGATACAAAAAAGAAACAAGGGAAATTACTTATCACGGGAAAAATCTTGTTGAAGTTCTTGAAATGACGGTTGATGAAGCTTTAAAATTTTTTACCGGTCACAAAAAAATTGAAAGCATTCTACAGGTTTTGTCTGATGTTGGATTGGGATATATCAAACTGGGTCAACCTTCAAATACTCTGTCCGGTGGTGAAGCACAGAGAGTTAAACTCGCTTCACATCTTGCCGCAAGCAGAGATAGCAGACATACGCTCTTTATTTTTGATGAACCAACTACCGGTCTTCACTTTGATGATATTTCAAAGCTTCTCAATTGCTTCAATATGCTGGTTGAACGAAACAACTCGGTTGTAATAATTGAACACAACCTCGATGTAATTAAATGTGCAGATTACGTGATTGATCTCGGTCCGGAAGCCGGAGAAAAAGGTGGTGAAGTAGTTGCAACCGGTACTCCGGAAGAAATTATTGAAGTTGAAAGTTCCTGGACAGGGAAGTATTTGAAGGAATATTTGAATTAACTTTTCTTTAAAGTATTCATCCAACTCCCATTTCAGTGAATTGTTTTGGATATATTTTCTTATGCGTCTCAAGTCAGCATCATTACGAATAATGTGATCATAAAATCTTGGCTGCCAGTGAAAATCGGTAAAGCCGAGATTGTGAATTCTTTTTGTACATACTGATTTAAATTGTCCGATTATTGAACCAAGTGAATTAGGTTTTAATTGAGTAGAGACGGGTCGATGACCCGTCTCCTTTGTTTGCGAGACGTCCCATCGGGACGTCTCTACATTCAATAATATCAAATTTCCATGAAAATGATTTGGCATTATAATGTAATAATCTAAATCTACATTTATTCTTATTTCCTTTGTTTTTAACCACTCTTCTTCAACGATCTTGCCTAACTTATTTAAAATCATTTTTCCGTTTATGATTTCACCAAACCAGCATTTGAAATTCTTTGTGCAAATTGTAACATAATACCACCAGGGCATTGAATAATCCCATTCTTTCAATCTGCCGGTTTCAATTCGATATTTGTTTTTATAAAGCATACTGGTTTACACCTTCACAACAATTTTCCCAATACTTTTCCCTGACTGAAAATATTTTAATGCATCTATCAATTTTTCAAATGTAAAAACCTTTCCGATATGAGGTTTTTTCAAATTCATACTAATTATCTTAAAAAGCATTTCTCTCAACTCTTCCGGATGATCCCATAAATAAATAAGATTAAATCCCATCACTGAACGATTTTTATCTGATAGTGATAGTGGATCTACTTTTGGTCTGGTTAAATATTTATAAAATACCTTGAGGTAATTTGGACTGGATGATTGCGTCATAAAATGTGCGCCGCCGTAAATAATTATTCTTCCTGAAGGAGCGAGCGCTTTAAAACTTTCTTCAAAAACTTTTCCTCCGATTGATTCGAGAACAAGATTCAGTTTTCTTTCTTTAAGAGTTTTCCTCAGTTGTTCTCCAAAATTTTTCTCTCTGACGATAACTTCATCGTAACCTTCATTTATTAAAAAATTTCTTTTTGATTCAGATCCTACTGTACCAATGGTATACGCACCGATATGCTTTGCTAATCTGTTTGCGTAAATTCCAACACCTCCTGCAGCACTGTGAATCAACACAGTATGATTAGGTTTCAAATTCCCAAGTTCAAAGAGAGA
>JACAFA010000151.1 GCA_013388525.1 Ignavibacteriaceae bacterium
CCTGGACTCATTTAAGTAGTAGCGGATTAAACAACCCTTATGTGCACTGCTTATTTTTTAATTCTGCCGGATATCTTTTTGCGGGTACCGGTATTGGTTTGTGCAGAAGTGTTGAACCCATAATTACTTCTGTTGACGATTCATTTTCAGAAGCTCCGCAATCATTCTTACTCTTTCAAAACTACCCGAACCCTTTTAACCCAAGCACAATAATAAGGTATGCTGTCGCAGAAAGGAGTAATGTGGTAATAAATATATACAACATAGCAGGAGAGGAAATTGCAACATTAGTTAATGAAGAAAAACCCGCAGGTAGTTATGAAATTATATTCGATGCGCATAGTCATTCCGGCAACGTCCGGAATCTGGGATCTGGAGTTTACTTCTGCCGTTTTTCTGTTGTGCCAAAAGCACAACGAGACCTCGTCCTAAAGGACGGGCAAACAGATAATTATTCAAAGACAATAAAAATGTTGTACCTCAAATAATTCAAAGGAAAAACTATGAAAGCTCTGATATCAATTTTAGCACTTTTTATTTTCGGCTCGATTGCTTTTTCACAGGATATTGTCGGCGGTAAAGATCATCCGATGTTTAACCGGCTTACTGGATTTTATATAACCCAATACGAGGAGGAAGATTTTGGCGCGCATATTTTCTATGATGTAAATGATAATGAAAAAAATATTGAAGGAAAGAAAACTTTTATAAGATATGAATGCGAAAATGAAGTAGGTGCATTAAAGATTATTAGAAATTTTTCTAATGCTATTAAAAAAATAGGCGGCACTGCTTATGAATCTTCAAGCAACAGAACTTATTTATATCTAAAGGAGGGCAATAAGGAAACATGGGCAGAAGTATTTGCAGGCGATTATGATTACGACCTCACAATAATTGAGAAAGGTGAAGTTGAGCAGGAGATAACTGCAAACGCAATTCTTAAAGAACTCAACGAAACCGGAAAAGCAATTCTTTACATCAATTTTGATTCTGGCAAAGCGACAATTAAAAAAGAATCAATGCCAGTTGTTGAACAGATAATTGAGATGATGAAACAAGCTCCTGATATTAAATTAAGTGTGGAGGGGCATACGGATTCAGATGGGAGTAATGAATCCAACTTAAAACTTTCTGAAGCCCGTGCAAAAGCAGTTGTGGAAGCGATCACTAAAGGAGGTATCGATGCTGCACGATTAAGCTCCGCGGGCTTTGGAGAGGAAAAACCAATTGCAGATAACTCAACAGAAGAAGGTAAAGCAAAAAACAGAAGAGTTGAACTAATTAAAAAATAATAACAATTGTAGGAGACAAAAATGTTACAAACAAAAAATCTTTTCAAAACAATTCTTTGCTTGCTGTTTGTGCTGGTGTTAGCAAATCAGCTGCAAGCACAGGAAGTCTCACTAAAACCGTACGGGATTGAATCTGGAATAATTGAATATAAGTATTCCGGAATGCAGGTTGGCACTTCTATACTTTATTTTGATGAGTATGGTTACAGAAGTGCAATGAAGATGGATACAAAAAGAAATAATGAACTACAGAAAGGTTGGGTCATCTCACATAAAGAGTATCAGTACATATTCGATCCCGCTCAACCTGACAAAGGCTTAAAGATGAAAAATCCTATGATCGAATCATTAATGAATATGGATAAACAAGACTATGATAAAGTAGCAGAGGATATTTATTCTCAGATGGGAATGACAAGAGCGGGCAACGAAAAATTTCTTGATAAAGATTGTGTCTGCTTCAAAGGTGATATGGGCAAAGTTCTGACATGGAACGGGATATTAATGCTGATGGATATGAACTATGGCGGCACGAAATCAAGACAGGAAGTTACATCAATCAAAATTAATGTTCCGGTTGATGCAAAGTATTTTGAAATCCCAAAGAACATAAAATTCTCTGAGATGCCGGGCTTTGGAACAGAAGGATATGATGAAGAGGAAGACAGCGGAGATGAGGATGAAGAATGAACAATTTTAATTAATAGTTATAATAAAGAGGAGATATAAAAAATGATTTCACCAAAACTATTTATTATAATTCTTGCTCTATCATTAATATTTCTCATGTCCTGTTCGGAAGAGGAACCCACAGGTCCGCCTCAGGTTTTTAATGTTGAATATGACGGATTTCTGCAATTGAGGATTACTAATGAATTCCCGTCATTTGATGAAACCACCCAGGTTGATGTTCACATTGATAAATATGGTAAAGTAACTTTTGGTACGGGAACTTTATCATATAACGCAGATGAAGATAACGGTCAATCAAGAATCGTTAGAATAGGAACACTTTCCTTAAAACCTAAAGGAAGTCATTTTCTAAGTAATGGAGAAGATTACGTTGATGTTGATGAGAATACAACCATAAATGAAAATATGATCGTTTATTACTGGGATGATAACACTCAATCCTGGGTTGAATTTTTGAATGAAGACATTAATAGTACGTGGCATGGCGGCTTAGGTTTTAATATTGATGATGCAGTTTTAACGGGTTCAATATTACAATCAGTTACTGCCTGGGGAAGTACAACCTGGGGATTATACCTTGTTGTAATACCTTAAAAAATTAAGTAGAAAAAATCAACAGAAAGGGAAATAAAATGAAAACACAAAAAACATTATTAGTTCTATCAGTAATTATATCATTTATGCTATTGATAATTATCTCTGCTTGCGGTGATAAAAATGATTCTGCCGAAGATAGAGGGCAGCAACTCCAGCAAGAAGAAAAAGAACTGATTGAATCAGGCAAGCAGGGTGTTAAAGATCTTACTGGAAAGGTTGACTTTTTAACTCCTGCAGATATAGAATCTGTTTCCGGTTTGAAGGGAATTAAGTTAGTTGAAAAAGGTTCTTTGCAAGGTGCAGGTGGCAGTTTAAACTTTGCACTGAATGATAAAATGTATGCAATGTTTGTTATTGCAGATATGGGAGTTTTTAACGAATGGAAAACAATGGAAGGATATGCTGTTGATAAAATCCCGAATATTGGTGATGAAGCTTATTCTGCACCCGGAGGAAAAACTCAGTTTGTTGTTTTTTTCAGAGAGGGGAATAAAGTTGGTTCTGTATCATCATTCTTAGATACAGATACTTTAGAACCATTTTTAACAATTGAACAGTTAAGTCAGCTTGCAAGAATAGTTGTAAGCAGATTTTGATATTATTGAAGATTATAAAAGAACTTAAATAGGAGAATTAAAGTGAAAAGAAAAATTTTATCCTTACAGAGGATAATTCTTTTTGTATTTATTTTCTTATTTGATTATTCAATTACCTCATCACAAAGTTATGATATTCAATCCTGCTGCGAAAGAGATATCGGGGCACTTCGCGTAAAAATGCCAAAAGACCAGGTTACAGATTGGGGAGGACAGATGCAGGTAGCATCGGAACAATATTTTTTTGAAACACAGGTTGCTCAAAAACTCAGAGACGCCTGTCCGATAAGTCTTGGGTTCTACGATGTTGATGGATTAATGGATAATTATGAATTGATAAATAAAATGTTAAAAGCTTATGGTAAAGAAAAAATCGATCCACTTGAATTAAAACATCAACAGGAACTTCAGGCACTTGATTATCTGATTGTAGGAAAATTAATTGTTGATAAAAAAACCGGGCGGACTGATGTTTATTACGAAGAAGGATATGAACAGGGATCAAAAGAGCGTTGGGGAGGTGATTTGACAGGAACATTTCGATTTAAATGGGAGCTGATTGATAATCACCATAACAAAGCAGTAGTAAAGACACTGGAAACAAACTGGGAAGGAAAAATTACAGATTTTATGGGTTATGCAAATCCAAATGATAAAACAACTTATTTCAATAAAATAACAGAGATGACCAAACAAGCAGGAAATCTTGACGAGATAATTTATGATTATGAACAGATGCCGTTGAGTTGTAAGATAAAATTAGAAGATGACAGAGACTACGTTGAAAATGGAGAGGAGATAAAAATTAATTTGAACGAAATATTAGATTACAAAGGAAGAACAGCGAAGCAATGGCAGTATCTGATAGTCAAAGCAGAAAAGGGAAAAATAATAAATGGAAAAACCCATAGAGGCAATAAAAAATATAAAATATTCGAAGTTGGGAATGGGGAAGTAGACATAAAATACAAAGCTCCTGAAGATTGTAAAAATCAAAAAGAAAAGATAACTATCTATAATACGTGCGAGCATAAAGAATATGTAGCGGGTTTAAATGATTTCTTTGATCCCAAAAAAGAAATTGGAAACAAAGAATTTAAGATTATATGTGCACATGGTTACATAGAATATAATCATACCTTTAAATTTAAGATGATGGAAATAGATGCAAATGCAACAGTAAAAGGTTTGATTCCAATCAAAATGTCGAAACAATCAAAAGATAGTAAAAAAAAGCCCGGCGTAGATGGTTTAGGGAGTGTTGATCTCACTTATGATGGAATTATTCGTGATTGTACATTTTTTGGTAAAACATCAACGAACGTAAAAATAAAAGGAGAAGCAATTATTGAAAACAAAGAGCTCTATTTTGATCTAAAATTTGAAGAGCAATGGCCAAAATCCTGGCTTATTACATTTGACTGTCCTAAAAGAAAAGGATCAGGCGTTATGCCTGTTCAAATGCCGGTAAAACATGAAATATCACACTTTAAGGTTGAGGATGGATATAATATTTCTCAACCATTTATAGGAGCGGTAGGAACAGGTACTTATAGCTGGACATTGCATTTGGGCCAATAAAAATTTTTTCAATTGAGGTTACAATGGAAAAATCTTTATTAACTTTTTTATTCTGGAGGTGAGATCATGGAACAGAAAGAAAATATTTCACAGTCAGTTGACAATACTGCTGGAAAAGATACTTTCATTGATGGCAACCGTATAGCACGATTGGGTGACAGGTTGCTTGCACTGATTCTTGATGGTATTGTTGTTATAGCAGCGTTCATACTTTCAGGAATGATTATAGCATTACAGTCAGGTAGTCTTACAGATACCGGCTTTTCACTTGAAGGCACTCCTGCAATTTTAACTTTCACATTCACAACTTTGTTTGCATTAGTTTATTTCTGGATTCTTGAAGGATTATTTGGAGCTACTTTAGGCAAGATGATGATAGGAATTAAAGTAGTTGAAAAAAATGGAGCTAAATGCAATCTGAAATCTTCTTTAATCAGAAATCTTTTACGTATTGTTGATGGAATTGCTTTTTATCTCGTCGGTTTTTTTATAGCAATTTTTTCTAAACTAAGGCAGCGACTCGGAGATTATCTGGCTAATACCGTTGTTGTTGAAATCAAACCGAAAGGCTTTGTTAGAGCAATATCAATTATCATCTGGATTGTTTTCGTTGCTGTCTCGGTATTTTTTGCTTTAAGAATACATTATCAATCCTTTGAAGCAACGACTGAATCGAAAACTGAAATCGAAGATAAGATTGTTTTTGACGAGGGTGATTTGAAAATAATTAACTTTAACTTCCTGGATTCAAAAGAAGGAAATCCATTATCCGATCGGAAATTCAATGTAGGGGAAAAAATATTTTCGAGATACGATATAGTTGGATACACGACAGACGAGCAAGGTTTGTACGATCTTGATGTTAGTATTAGTGTCCTTGATCCTGAAGACGCTATTGTGCTTACACCGTGGTCAACAAATGTAAATGAATCTCCTGAGAACTCAGGTTCACCAGTGCAAGGTACGTTTAATTTTGAACTCCCGGATTATTGTTCATCAGGAAATTACAAAATAAAATTTTCCGTAGTGGATTTAGTAAAAAATAAAACAATTGAGTGGGTTGAGAAATTTTCTGTAATAGCAGAGGAAATTCCAAAAGCTGATATGCTTGAAATGAGGGATTTTTATTTTTCACTGTCAGAAGATGGTGAGCCATTAAAGGATGCAGTAATTAGTTTGGATGAAACTATATACGCAAATTGCAAAATTGCAGGTATGAAGTTCAGTGATAATTTAATTAATGTAACAATTGATCTTCAGGTATTTGCGCCTGATGGGAGCTTACTAATGGACAAGCCCTCTCTAATCACAGTAAACGAAGAATTTATTTATCATCCACCTACATTTTTTCTGAATATATCTGCCTGGGTGTCATTACCGTCCGATGCTCCCTCAGGAGTTTATACCTGGAAATATATTTTGACTGATAGAATAGCAAATGCGAGCCTGGCTTATGAAAAAAACTTTGAGGTCAGATAAAAATTAATATTTAATAATTTTTTCTGGGAGGTAAAACTCATGAGAAAACTATTAACTTTTTCAATATTAATTCTTTCCATCAGTATTTATTCTCAACCCATCCCATCACTGACACATGAAAAGAATACTTTGGATAACTCAATTAAGCAATTTGTCGGTGATTGGGTTGGTACCGGCTGGGGATGGGAAATAAGATTCAAACAAACTTCAGGTGATTTTATAAAGCAGTTCGCTGGGACGAAAGCTCAGGATATCCCTTTTGAAGGTGAGAAACATATAATGACTTTGATGGTGACACACGTAACTCAATTCTATTTTTCTGTTGATGAGTTAGGCAATGTTAAAGGCAAAGGCTCAATAACCTATGGACTAATACCCAATCTCTGCGGTCTTTCAGCACTTACAAAACAGGTTAATGAAGCTGTGAATATGATGTCTCTGGTTCCAACAATTTTTCGATGGGGAGCTCAGATCAGCACTAATACAATAAAAGCTTTTAACAGCGAGTGGTATCAGCAGGAAAACAAATTAGCAACTTCGCTCAGCGAATTTTCTGAAATCACAAAATCAATGGCAGGGGTTGGGAAAGGCGCTCTAACACCAAGAGAACTTGAACAAGCTTTAATGCAATGGTATAAGGATGCTGGGTCATCTCCGGATGTACTTAGTCTTGCTTCAACAATTTTATTCAACAGATGTGTTACAGGTTTATATAATTTCGGAAGTGGTGTGGACTGTTCAGTGCTAGGAAATATGGCCATATCACAAAATGTTCCTTCACTTGGAAAAACTCTTGGTGATAAAGCACTCCAGATCATCCTAAAGAATCTAGCAAATGAAGTTAAGAAAAAGCTGACAGCATTGGATTTAAATTCTCAAATGAATGAACAGCTATGCTTGTGCGGTGCTGGAGTTTCTACAGCTGCCGGAACACGTATTGGTCCTGCAACATTGCAGCAGTTGATTATGGAGTTTGGACCTGCTTTAGCAAAAGCCGCTCTTTTTGAAGCTGCAATTGGAAGTCCTCCTGTTGGTTTGCTTCTTTCAATTCCGGGCGTAACTCAGGTTCAGTATTATTACAAGGGATTAAAAAATGGTCCTGAAATACGCAGCTTTGATTTAAAAGGTACATTGACTCTAGAAGATGGGAAACCCAAATTAAAACTAGAAATGGATGGAGATGTTTATGATGGGAGCAAAGATTTAACAATCGAGTATATGGTTAACTATAAAAAGGAAAATCCAACATTTCCGACCTGGTCTCCATTTCTGAAAGATGCAGGAGATGTTTGTGAATCAGGAACCGAAATTGTTCGTGAAAGAAAAACTGTGATAAGAAAGGAAGAATACACCGATAAAGCTACGGGTAAAAAAATAACGATTGAAATTCCTGAAGAAATTACAATTGAGAAAGAAGTTTACCAGGATGCACCATTTGCTACTTTTGATAAATCAGGATCGCACAGAAACAATGTTAAAGTATGGCAGGAGTACGAATATTTCTGGAATGCTCATAAATTAACTGAACCAAAAGATATAGAATCAGAAAAATCAGATGAACAGAATAAAGCACAGAAAAAAGAAATAGAAGACAGGACAAAGGAAATTGAACAAACAGGCAAAACAAGTTTTGACATTGAATTTGAAGCCGGAAAAGAATCTGTTATACAAAACTCTGAAGCTCAGATTAAAATAATAACCAAAGTAATTGAAAATTTTCCGCAAAATAATTTTTTAATAGCTGTACTTTCAGATAGTCTTTCCAACAAAAAACTTGCAGAACAACGCGCAAATTTTATTGTTAGTAATCTTATAGCCAATGGAATCAGCGGAAATCGTTTAACTGCTCTGGGTTCAGATAAAAAAACTACAGGAGATCTAAAGAAGAAAAAATTAAAACACACAAAAGTTGATCTGGTAAAAAAATAAATTTCCTTAGGACTTGAAGCGGCTTTGTATACGTTGGATGGATAATACTTTTAGAAAGAGGTGCTGACTAATTTTTCAAAACACTGATATTAAATTTTCGGGGTTCATTATCCGGCAAATCACTGAAGTTATAATGGATATATTTTTCATCCTTTGACTTTTCAAGTTCATACCATTTATAGCGAATCTGTTTAAATCCCAGAATTCTCAAATCATTTGCAACAGTGTTATGAAATTTTTCCAGTGCACTTCTTCCGGTGAAACTGTCGTGTGTAAAAACAACTATTTTATTTCTTTCATCATTCAGAATTGTAACTTTATAATTTAATCCGGAGAGTTTTTCACTAAGATACTCTCCGAAATATTTTCTTATCTCCGGCAAAGTTCTTAATTGCTGTCTGATGGTTAATTCTCTTACTTTATTTTGCATTATCAGTACATCGTTATCTTCATCGCTGATTGCGTCGTACCTCGGAATGAAATCATACCAATAGTTCAAATCAACCAGTGTATTCTTTGCTGATTCCCAGCTATTGATTTCCTTACTATCATAATTGTTAACTGTATTGTAAATCTCTTTTAACTCTCTGAAGTACTCGGATTTCTTGGAGGGAGAAAAGCTTGAAACAGTTACGCCTACAACTGTAAGTATCAATATCGAAAGTGTTACCGAAACTATTAGTCTATGTCGCTCAAACATGTTTTGGATAAATGATTGTCAAAAATTTCGCCATTATTGTCCTAATCGTGCACCATTTATGCCAAATTCTTGCTCTCTTAAAATTGAAAAAATTAGTAAATGATTATAAATGCTTTGTAATATTTACAAAAATAGCGGGTTTTTTATACTCAGCTTGAATGATTTGAACAAGAAATAAATTGGATTGTTTCATAATATGTCGGCGCCAATATTCAGAATAAAAAAATAAATTTAGAAAAATTTATCAGTACATAATATTCTGCTGTGGAAAATACTGGTGCACAAAGATTTTAAATCATTCTTATTGAGAATAATAGGATTTGATTTTATCACGCAAATTATAATTGGAAGCCATCACTTCTCCATACGCACCAACTGATCTTATCGCAATAAGATTACCTCTTTTCATTTCCGGTAGAAGAATTGACTTTCCGAATGTATCTGATGATTCACAAATCGGTCCAACAACATCATACTTTCGATATTTAATATTCGAAATTAGATTTTCGATATTCGAAAGGTTCTCTATCTTGTGATATGATTGGTACAATGCCGGGCGAATAAGTTCAGTCATTCCTGCATCGAGTATCGCAAAGTTTGTGGAGATTCCTTCTTTAATAAAAAGCACTCTTGAAATTAATGATCCGCATTGTCCGACTATTGCTCTTCCAATTTCAAAGTGAACTTCCTGATTCGGTCTTTGTTCAAGAAATTTTTCAAATACCCGGAAGTACGATTTAAAGTCTGGAATTAATTCTGAATCAGGATCCTCATAGTTAATTCCGAGTCCACCGCCAACGTTAATATTTTTTATTTGGATATTATGTTCATCAAACCAATTTTGTATTTCATTTATTCTAATGCATAATCCTTTGAAGACATTCATATCAGTAATTTGCGAACCGATGTGAAAATGTAGTCCAATAAGTTTTATGCTTTTTAAAACAGAAAGTTTCTCAAGTACCTCTGGAAGTTCCCAGGTATTAATTCCGAATTTATTTTCTTCAAGACCTGTAGTGATGTAGTGGTGAGTATTCGCATCAACATTCGGATTAATTCTTATAGCAATAGAGGCAATTTTATTTTGAGCAGAAGCAATCGAATTAATTACTTCTAGTTCCTGAATTGATTCCACATTAAAACAGACGATATTGTTTTCAAGTGCTGTTCTGATTTCTTTATCTGATTTTCCGACTCCGGCAAAAACTATCTCATCGTTTTTAAAACCGGTCGAAATAGCCTTCACGATTTCATTTGCACTAACGCAATCAGCTCCCAATCCTGCATCGCTTATTAACTTCAGAATTCTGTCATTAGAGTTTGCTTTTAGTGCATAATGAATTTTATAATTTAGTTTTGAAGATTCTTTGTTTAGCTCTTCAAGTGTTTTTTTTAGAAGATCGAGATCATAATAATAGAAAGGAGTTTCCAACTCATTAAACTTTGATAGTAATTCTTTGCTGAACATTTTATTTGTCCCTCTCAGCTGGAGAATATTCCGTTGAGAGAATTGAGTGCATCTTTTTTATCATTGGAACTTACAAGAATTGAAATGCTGTGTCTGCTTCCGCCGTAAGAAATCATTCTTAATTTAAAGTACTTCAGCGCTTCAAGTATTTTGTTGATGATTCCTTTTTGCTCGATTAAATTTTCTCCGACAACGCAGATGATCGTTTGGTCTGAATCAACTTCAACTGCGCCATAATATTTCAACTCATCAACGATTTCTGAGAGATATGTTGTGTCATCAATTGTAACGGAGACGGCGACTTCAGAAGTAGTAATCATATCGATTGGAGTTTTAAATCGCTCGAAGACCTCAAAAACTTTCCTTAAAAAACCATAAGCCAAAAGCATCCTACCGGATTTTATTTTTATTGCTGTTATTCCGTCCTTTGCTGCAACAGCTTTTATTCCCTTACCATTTGCTTCGTCTGA
>JACAFA010000004.1 GCA_013388525.1 Ignavibacteriaceae bacterium
TGGATTGGAACTAACGGAGGAGGTTTGGATTTATACCAGGGGAAAAAACAATATAATTTTTACAACTGGAATTCAGACAGGAAAAATAAACAACGGCTGAGCAGTAATAGTATTTACTCTATTTGTGAATCATTTGCCGGTAATCGATCCGATGATCAGACATTGTTATGGATTGGAACTGCAAACGGATTAAATAAATTTGTTATTAAAAATGATGAGGGAAGCAGTGATGGATCAAAATTAACTGTTGAGGTTCAGCATTATACAGTTGATGATGGTTTACCTGATAATGCAATTGAAAGTATAACTGAAGATAAGCAAGGAAATCTCTGGATCGGAACAAGCTCAGGAATATCATATTTTAATATTACGGAAGAAAATTTTACAAACTACACCACCGCAGACGGATTAAACGGCAGTTCTTTTAATTCAAGTGCGGCATTTACAACCAAAGATGGCATAATGTTTTTTGGCTGCACGAACGGGCTTAATTATTTTGATCCTGATCGAATCACGCAATTAACTTATTCTCCGCCGGTAATCATAACTGATTTTCAAATCTTAAATCAACCTGCTGAACTGGAAAATAAATCTGCACATAGAACGAGTATCTTTAATTCAAAAAGCTTCGAGCTTTCATATAATCAGAATGATTTTTCATTTCAGTTCACTTCGCTTGATTACAATGCGCCAGAAATGAACCAGTATGCATATTTTATGGAAGGTTTTGACAAAGACTGGATTTACAGCGGGAAGAGACATTTTGTAACATACACAAATCTCGATCCCGGCGAATATGTATTCCAGGTAAAAGCAACAAACAGTGATGGCGTATGGAGCAACCAGGTTGCGAAAATTTCTATTGTGATTAATCCTCCATTCTGGGCAACATGGTGGGCTTATACTATTTATTTTATATCACTGGTGGGTTTGCTTTATTTTATCAGATATACAGAATTAAAAAGAAGGAAAAAGAAAGAGGAAGAAAGATTAAGGAGAGAAAGAGAAGCAGCATTGTTACGGGAAGCAGAATTAAAAGCAAAAAATATTGAGCAGGAAAAAGAAATCGAGAAACAAAAAATAAGAAACAGGATTGCACAGGATCTTCACGATGAAATAGGAAGCAACCTCAGCAGTATTTCCCTGATGAGCGAATTAATCCAGAAAGATAAAAAAATTAATGCTGAAGCTTCAGAAAAAATAGAGCGAATCCATAAAGTGGCAAAGGTATCAACGCAAGCAATGCGTGATATTGTCTGGCTGACAAATCCATCATCTGATAGTTTGAGAGATCTTATTGCGAAAATGAAAGAAGTTGCCGATAACACTCTCGGAAAATTCGATCTGTATTTCGATTATCCGAAAGATGTATCCGAAATCACTCTGCTACCCGAAACTAAAAGAAATATCTTCTTCATTTATAAAGAGACTCTGAATAATATTGTTAAGCACGCAGAAGCTAAATTTGTTTGGATTAAATTCGAAATAGAAAATAGCAGCATCTTTCTTTCCATAAAGGATGACGGCAGAGGCTTTAATGTTTCAGCAGGATATGGCGGTAACGGATTAAAAAATATAAGATCCCGTGCTAAGGAGATAAATGCAGATTTAAAGTTTGAAAGCACTCCCGGCAAAGGAACACTCTTGGAATTGACTGCGAATATCACGCAAATGCGGGATTGAACTGTTCCGTTCAATGACTTAATTTGGCTTCTAATTAAAAGGCAAATATTTATAGAATGAATAATCAGATAGATGTAATAGTAATTGAAGACAACGAGCTTCTTCGGGATTCACTTAAGGAGGCTATAAACAAGAGCAGCGATATCAACTGTAAACACACTTTCAGTTCCGGTGAAGCTGCTCTTGATTTTATTGCAAAAGAAGAATTGGTACCGGACATTATTTTGCTTGATATTGGTCTGCCCGGTATGAACGGAATAGAGTTGATCCCGGAACTTAGAAAGTTATCTCCCTCATCAAAAATAATTATTATCACTGTTCACGATGATGATGAGAATGTATTCAATGCAATTTGTGCCGGCGCATCCGGTTATTTGCTTAAGGACTTATCCTCAGAAAAAATATTAGCTTCAATTATTGAAGTGATGAACGGCGGTGCACCGATGAATATGCACATTGCTAAAAAAGTTTTGAATATGTTCAGAGATCAAAATGTAAAATCTAATGGCTACGATTTGTCCGAGAGAGAAAAGGAAATATTAAGCCTGCTGATTGAAGGCTTAAGCAAAAAACAAATCGCTGAAAAAATATTCCTCAGTCACCACACTGTAGATTCACACCTTCGTAATATATACGCAAAGCTGGAAGTCCACTCCCGCAGCAGTGCAATAGGTAAAGCCATTCGCGAAAAGCTTATCTGAATTTATAAATTCAAATTCAATTAAAAATTGTATTTATAGAGATGACATCTTAATTTGTTAAAGATGTCATCTCTATACCTGCTCATTAAAAATCACGCACTTGCGTGATTGATAACTTAATTCTTAAAAAATATTTTGCCAGCAGTTTAATTATTCATTAAGGAGTGAAAATGAAACCAATAATACAAATTTATTTATTTTCTCTTATTAGCATCATCAATCTGCAGGCTCAAACCCCCTGGGTTCCTGACCCAAATTTTGGAAATAATGGAATAATGAGGATAAATTTTGGAACCAGCAACAATGATTCACCAAACGATATGCTTCTTCTACCAGATGACAGAATTTTAACAGCAGGACAAAGCACAAGCTCATTTGATTATTTCATTGCAATGTCTCAACTTCTTCCAAACGGACAACCAGATCTAACAGGTTTTGGAACTGATGGTGAAGTTTTATTGCATTTTGTTCTGAGGGATCATGCTAATGATATTGAACGTCAGGAAGATGGAAAAATATTAGTTGTAGGTTCGGAAGCAGTTGGGAATGGTACAAGCCAAAATACCCCAGCTCTTTACAGATTTGAATCTAACGGCATGCTCGATACTGCATTTGCTGATAGTGGAAAGGCAATTCATAGGTTTACTGGTGACTCGGCCGGTGAACTATATGGAATAAAAGTCCTGACTGATGGAAGAATATTTACTGCAGGAGCCAGTTTTGGAACAAAAGGATTTGGTGCCATGCGATTTCTCCCTGACGGCGAGCTTGATCCTAATTTTGGCGTAAATGGGATAGCAAGGATTAATTATTCATTTGGTTATCATTCAGTTAGCTGTCTATTCCTCGCTGATACAGCAATAGTTATGGTTACTGTAGACATCAGCCCAACCAATTTTGTTTTGGCAATGATGGATAGTTCAGGAAACCCTCATCCTGCATTTGGCAATAACGGGATTGTCGAAACTGATTTCGAAGGAAAATACAATTTTTCCGGTGGGGAATCTTTAGCATTAACCGATGATGGCAAAATAATTTTAGCAGGTACAACACCAAATGCCGGCCCAACCAAATTTTCAGTATTCCGATTTAATTTAGACGGAACGATAGACTCAACATTTGGAACTGATGGAAGAGCAGATATTCAGTTTACCTCCAATGATATTTGCTATGATATGAAACTTGACTCCGATGGGAAAATTTTGCTTGTTGGAAGAGTAAGTCAGGGATTTGGAACGGCAGGACTTGCTCGCCTGAACCCGGATGGCTCCCCGGATACCACTTTTGCACCCGGTGGAAAATTTACAATCAATCTCAACAACAACTCGGGAACTCATTACCTGACGACCTTTATACCGTTAGACAATGGTGACATCCTTGCTGCAGGTTACGACTTTGCAAGCAACGCCGGTGATTTTATGGTTACACGATTAACTCAAAATCCAACCGGAATTGACGATGGCAATCCCGAACAGCCAGATGGTTTTGTTTTGTATCAAAATTACCCCAACCCCTTTAATCCAACTACCACTATAAGGTTTGAAATTCCTGAAGACTCAAGGGTCACGCTAAAAATTTTCAACATTCTTGGTGAAGAAGTAAAAACTCTTGTTGAGGAATATCGCGAAGCAGGAAAACACTCTGTTCAATTCAATGCAAATAATCTTTCAAGCGGAATTTATTTCTACA
>JACAFA010000235.1 GCA_013388525.1 Ignavibacteriaceae bacterium
CAAACAACCACAGAATGGTTTCCTGCAGATTTAAATATTCAGCCGTTTACTGCTAATTTTCTCGAACCAAAAGCAGGTTTTCAATATTTATTCGACCTGGAAAAAGTTAGAATTGATATAGGGGCCTCTCACGACATTATCCACTGGAATTCTGATGTTGAGTCATTTTCTTTCGGCGCTGATTTTTTTACTTACACAAGAGCAAGATCGGAAAACAATTTTAAGTTTCCGGTTGAAACTGTCGATTATTTGTTTGGTGTTAACGGCAGTTACAAAAATAAATCTGAACAGAATGAATGGGGTGCAAGGCTGCGATTCAGTCACATCAGCGCTCATCTCGTTGATGGTTATTATGATGCTGAATCAGAAAGCTGGTTGAATGGAAGAGAACCAATTGTTTACAGTAAAGAATTTTTTGAGCTGATTGCTTATTATAAAATCAATGATATTCGTGTTTATGGTGGAATCACTTATAACATTCACATAGTTCCTGATGAAATAAAAAAAGGAATCTTACAAACAGGATTTGATTATTATGTTACTCAGTTGCAATTACCTTTTTTCACAGCATTCATTGCTTATGATTTTAAATTGACTGGAATAGATGAATATACCGGTAACAACATAATTTCTGCGGGATTAAAATTTGGTCAGCCAGAGTCAAGAGGATTCAGTATTTTAGCGTCGTACTTTTCCGGCAAAAGTGTGCACGGAGAGTTTTATAATGTTAATGAAAGTTATGTGACATTCGGAGTTAATCTGGATATTTAAAATTTTAATCATAATACTGTAAATGAAAAAAATGGTGGATAAAGATTTAATTGCAGAACAGGAAAATCTGGAGCATTCTCTTAAAGATGAATTACTTAAAGATTCATCCGAACAGAAATTCAGAGAAACTTATGATAAAATCCATAAATTCTTTCTTGAAAAAGAAAATGTTGAAAACCTTTATTCAGATAAGCTCGGCTGGATTGATATTTTTTTTCTAAATCATTGTGGAAGCGGTAATAAAATTCTTGAAATAGGTAGCGGCAATGGAAAACTCTCTTTTGCAATGGCTGAAAAAAATAATGATGTTATTGGTCTGGATGTTTCAAATATTGCTGTCAGTATTGCCCAGGAAAGATTAAAAAAATCAGATAAACATTTACAGGTTGAGTTTAAACTTGGCGATGCAAGAAAACTTTCTTTCGATGACAATACCTTTGACTTTATTGTCAGCCAGGATCTGGTTGAGCATATAACAGTGAATGACTTTAAAATACATTTAAGTGAAGTTTACAGAGTACTAAAACCGGGAGGAAAATATTTTTTCTGGACACCTTCAGCTTTGAAAGGCGGGAGTTCTCATGGTTTGCATATAAAAGAATATACCGTCAGTGAACTTGATGCGATTCTAAGAAATACTAAGTACTCTTACACCTGGTACGACTTACGATTTTATAAACTCAAACTAATCGTCAGAGTTAATCAATCACTAATAAAGCCTGTTGTACTGTATGAAAAAGCATTACAGAAAATTATTAAGTTTATTCCAAAACCAGTTGATAAAATTTTCATTCCGCCATTACTTTTTGAGTTAAAAAAGTAAATGTCAATTCTATTATTAACCAGAAAATTATTAAAGCAGTGATACAAACAGATAAATATTGGATTTTCAATTATGCCTGATCCTTACGGGGAAAATTATTATTCCACTTACACTTCTGCACCGGTAAAGCAAAAAAAAGAAAGACCTCTGCTTCATCTCGGCTTGTTTATAATTACTTTTATCACAACGACTATTGCAGGAGTTCAATGGATTAGTGCATCCGGTGGTCCTTATGAACTGAGTGAACTTTTAACAGGTCTTCCATATTCAATTTCAATTTTACTTATCATAACTTTTCACGAGTTCGGGCACTACTTTGCAGCAATATATCATAGAGTAAATACTTCACTGCCTTTTTATATTCCGTTTCCCCCGATTCCTTATATGATAAATTTTGGAACTATGGGTGCTGTTATAAGAACCCGTTCACGTATCCATTCAAAGAGAGCGATGTTTGATATTGGAATCACAGGACCAATTGCAGGTTTCATAGTTACGGTTGCAATTCTAATTTATGGTTTCCTTAATGTTCCCGGAATTGACTACCTGATTAATATTCATCCGGATTATCTAGAACCAGGCTATGGAAAAGATGGACTGGCACTTGTGTTCGGGGATTCAATACTCTTTGCTTTTCTGAGAGAAATCTTTGTTCAACCAGGACAATTTTTTCCGCCGATGAGTGAGATTTATCATTATCCATATTTGTGTGTTGGCTGGTTTGGATTGTTTATTACTTCGATGAATATGATTCCGGTCGGACAACTCGATGGTGGTCATATTTCCTATGCGATGTTTGGTGAACTGACACATTATAAAATTTCTGTAATATGTTTTTCAGTTATGTTCATCTTTGGAATTATCGGTCTTGTGGATTCAATGCTTGAAATTAATTATGGTGTAGGCTGGTCTGGCTGGTTATTCTGGTCTCTGATTTTGTACTTTGTTATTAAGCTGAAACATCCTCCTGTGCTGGATGCAACACAGCTTGATCCACATAGAAAACTCATTGGTTATATTGCTTTTTTTATATTCCTGATATCATTTTCTCCTATGCCCATTATGCTTACATTACCACAATAATTTTCAAAATATCTTTATTTTTACCTTGTGATATTGCTTGCTTCAAAATATTATTCTGCTATGAGAAAAGCTTATTTATTGCTGATTCCACTGCTGATCTGGGGATGCGAAAAAACCTATGATAACCTGATCGACACTTCAACCGAAAATTATCAATTGAATTCAGTTGTCGGAATTAAAGATACAATCGATTTAAAAACCCCGGGAGATTCACTATTAGCGTTAAGACTAATATTTACTCCTCAGAGTAAGGTTGGAAAAGTCTATTTTGATATTTATGCCTCCGATAATTCAAGACTTAATTCTTCACCCGTTGAAATGCAGGAAGTAACCGAAAATATTTTTGAAAATCAATTTATACTTAAAAGAGAAAATCCAATCGGGAATTATACTGTCAGATTTTCTGCATCAGGTAATCAGGGAATTACAAAACAGATTGCCGTTGCTTCATTTTATTTTAATAATGGACAGGATAATGTTCCGCCGGTAATTTCAAATCTTATTGCACCCGATACAGTAACAATAGGCTCTGATACAACATTTATACAACTCAATCTTGATGTTGAAGATGCAAACGGATTGAGTGATGTTTTATCTGTTTGGTTTGATTCTTATCTGCCAAATGGAAATCCATCTTCACAAAATCCAATTGCTTTGTACGATGACGGAATAAGTGGCGGTGATGTAACAGCCGGTGATGGCAAATATTCACGGATTGTAATTTTACCTCCGGTCGGTGTTACTAAAGGAACATACAGATGGGAATTCAGAGCTCGTGATCGAAGCGGTACTCTAAGTAATCAAATCATCCATTTTCTGGTGGTTAATTAATGCACAAGATTTTCTTGTTTTTTTCTTTGATGGTTTTATTTCAGATAAAATCCTTTGCACAATTATCTCCGGACAATTTCTTTCTTACGGAAGATGAAAATTATTTTCCCAAAATTTCTTCATCGAATCCTGTAAGCAACAGCATCCTTGACATTGTAACAGTCAGTGATTCAATTGTTTGGCTTGGCACAAGTCGTGGCGTTAGTCTTTCTACTGACAGAGGATTTAGCTGGAAAAACTTTTATGGGACTTCTCCTTTCGGTAACGATAACATTTCTGCATTAAGCTATAACAAATACGATGGCTCTATCTGGGCTGCAACAGCTACAAGTGCAGATGCACCTGGCGGTGGTACAGTTCCTAAAGGCACGGGATTAAAATATACTACCAACAATGGATTAACCTGGACTGCTGTTTCTCAACCTGTTGATCATCCTGATTCAAATACTGTCAGGTATGGTATTAATTTATTGCCTGCATTACCGGTAACTGTAGCTGAACAAAATATAACTTATGATATTGCATTTACACCAAATACTATCTGGATTACTTCTTTTGCCGGTGGAACAAG
>JACAFA010000210.1 GCA_013388525.1 Ignavibacteriaceae bacterium
AAAATGACTTTGAATCTTCCGAAATTTGAGATGTATGAAGAAGGCAGCCAAATCAGAAGGTCATCAAAATCAGTGAAGTCAACTATTGTAGAAGGATACGGAAGAAGAAATTACAAAAGTGATTATGAACGATACATAACAATATCTTTAGCATCGAATGATGAAACTATTGACCATCTGGAAAATCTCTATGAAACAGGTTCATTAACAGATGAAGCATTGTATAAAGTACTACATTCCAAAATCGAAATCTTAGGTAAGAAGATCAATCGCTTTCTACAATCAGTTCAAAACGAACACCTAAGCAATAAGTAGCCTAAAAAAATTACTAGTATCAAGGATCAAGCATCCAGTATCCAACAACAGTATCACGAGATGACTTTAAGCTTCTTTCCTACGCGTTCAAACGCACTGATACACGCATCAAGATCAGCTTTTGAATGTGCTGCAGAAATCTGCACTCGAATTCTCGCCTGTCCTTTCGGGACGACCGGATACGAAAATCCAACGACATAAATTCCTTCATCGTAAAGCTCTTTTGAAATTTGCTGTGCGAGTTGTGCATCGTTTTCAAATTTTCTGAATAGAACCGGAACAATTGGATGAATACTTTCAATCAAATCGAAACCGAGCGCTTTCATTTTCTCACGAAAGTATTTTGTATTCTCTCTTAATTTTTCCCGCAGGTCATCTGATTTTTCAAGAAGATCAAATGCAGCAATAGAGGCACCGACAATTGCCGGTGCAAGAGTATTTGAAAAAAGATATGGACGAGAACGTTGACGAAGCATTTCAACAATTTCTTTTTTGGATGCTGTGAATCCACCTGAAGCTCCACCCATAGCTTTTCCAAGAGTTGAAGTGATGATATCAACTTTTCCAAGCGCATTACAGTATTCGATTGAACCTCTTCCGGTTTTACCAAAGAATCCTGTTGCATGAGAATCATCTACCATAACAAGTGCATCATACTTGTCAGCAAGTTTAACTATCTCATCAATCTTAGCTATGTCACCATCCATTGAAAAAACACCATCAGTTGCAATCAATATATTTTTTGCAGGATGAGGTTCCTGCGCAAGTCCGGTATGTTCCCAGATATCTGCACCTTCACGTGATAGAACTAATTTCTGCTCGAGCGATTTCATATCGGAATGTTCATAAATTAATCTTCTCGCTTTGCACAATCTTATTCCGTCAATAATACTTGCGTGGTTTAGCTGATCTGTAATTATAACATCATCCTGACCGAGAATACTTTCGAACAATCCGCCGTTTGCATCGAAGCAGGAGGAATAAAGAACGGCATCTTCCATCTTGTAGAAGTCTGCTATCCGTTTTTCAAGCTCTTTGTGAATATCCTGTGTACCGCAAATAAATCTTACCGAAGACAAACCAAAGCCGTGAGTGTCAAGAGTTTTTTGAGCTGCTTTAATTAAATCCGGATGATTAGCCAGTCCGAGATAATTATTTGAACAGAAGTTAAGAACCTCTTTTGGTTTTGAGTCTGCCGGATAAGAAACTTTTATTTTCGCTTTCTGGTCTGAGAGAATGATTCGCTCATCCTTGTAAAGATTTGCTTCTTTGATGGAAGTTAATTCCTGCATTAAATCGTATTTGGTTCTGCGGTACATTGTATCACTTATGAATTGTTATTGAAAATTATTGGCGGATCAAAAATATTGAATTTGGGGGAAATATCTTAGGCTAAAGCCATTTTAAGGGGGTGAGTAATTTATCTGATCCCTGACCTGAAGGTCGGGGCTATATTAAATATTATAGTGTAAATTGAATATAAAATAATAACCCCAAGCTTTAGCTTGGGGAATTAGAAAAAAGAAAAACCTATCGGGCTTTAGTCCAATTGGCTACATCCCGTACTTATCAATTATCTCCTGCTTTGTTTTTCCGAGAATGTCGTACTTCTTCCCAACTTTAATAAAAGCAGCAAGAGCTTTTTCAAGATGGTGTCTTTCGTGAGCAGCGGATAACTGTGTTCTAATCCTCGCCTGCCCTTTCGGGACTACCGGGAAGAAGAAACCGACAGCATAAATTCCTTCAGCATAAAGATCACGTGCAACATCCTGCGAAAGCTTTGCATTGAAAAGCATAACCGGAACAATCGCCGTTTCACCTTCTTTAATTATAAAGCCAGCTTCGGTTAAACCTTTTCTCCAGAATTTTGTGTTCTCTTCAAGCTTGTCGCGTCTTTCGGTGGAACGAGAAATAATATCAAGAACACGCAAAGCACCTTCAACAATTACTGGTGCAACTGTGTTTGAGAAAAGATAGGGACGTGCTTTCTGTCTGCACATTTCGACAATTTCTTTTCTTCCGGAAACGCATCCGCCGCTTGCACCGCCGAGAGCTTTACCCAATGTTGTCGTGATGATATCAATCTTTCCAAGAACTCCAAAGTGTTCGTGAGTTCCTCTTCCTGTTTTTCCGATGTAACCGCTTGCGTGCGAGTCATCAATAAAAACCATCGCATTATATTTTTCTGCAAGCTCAACAATTTTATCCAGCTTTGCCAGATCTCCATCCATCGAAAAAGCGCCATCTGTAATTACCATTCTCAATCTTTTATTCTGATGAAGCTGAAGTTTCTCCTCAAGGTGAGCCATATCGGAATGTTTGAAAGAATCGTTCTGCGCTTTGCACAAACGCATTCCGTCAATTATCGATGCGTGAACGAGTCTGTCAGCAATCATCACATCCTGATCAGTTAATACGGCTTCAAAGACTCCGGCATTTGCATCCATACAGGAAGGAAAGAGAATTGTGTCTTCTGTCCCAAGAAACTCGGTGAGTTTTCTTTCAAGCTCTTTGTGAATATCCTGAGTTCCGCAGATAAATCTTACGGAAGACATTCCGTAACCTCTCACATCAAGTCCATCGTGTGCAGCTTTTACGACCTCAGGATGAGATGAAAGTCCGAGATAATTATTTGCACACATATTAATTACTTTTTTCTTTTCCGAGCCGATAGGAAATTCAACTACGATCTCTGAATCCTGCGGAGCGCAAATTGCTCTTTCTTCTTTGAAGATGCCCTGAGATTTTAAATCTTCAATTTGATCAGAATAAACTTTTCGAACGTCTGCATTGTATGCCATTTTATTTACTCCTTAACATCAAATTCTTTAAGAAGATTCACTATGTTATTTACACTGTCGAATGCTTCGGGAGAAGCCTTTGCATCAGGGATCTGAATGTTGTATTTGGTTTCGAGAAAAACTTTTAAGGAAACCATTGAGAAAGAATCAACTATTCCACCTGAAATCAGTGGTGTGTCGTAAGTTATTTCTCTGTCGTCATCCGTTTCCAGGTATTCATTCTTTACGTATTGAAGGATTGTGTCTTTAATTGAGGGCATTTTTAACTCCACATTAAGTTTATTTTTAGAAATATATTATTTCGATATTAAAAACTTGTGATCGCACAACTGATCTGTTTTAAAAACTTCCAGACAATAGCTATCTTCTTGCACTATAAACAATCCTCCAAGATACCCACAAGGTCCTCTTTTAAGTTCTCCCTCTTTAGCTTGTGGATAAAATTCAGCTGGATCAACAGTGTAAATAAAAAGATGCACCGTATCACCAATTGCTAGATGTAAACACAATGTATCCTGCTTATAATTACAACCGTTCTCTAAAACATAAAATACCCGAGCGATACTATCCTTCAGAATACTATACGAATACACTGCTCCATTAGGTAAGTGTGTTGTATCTTGTTTAACAATAATGAAGTTAGTAGTTAAACTATCAATATCATAATCCAACACCTTATCCGATGTCGATGGTTGAAAAAAACAAGACTCTAAGCTAAAGCACAAAACGAAAGCAAAAATTATTTTGTAAAGTTTTTTCATTAATCTATTATTTACTTCTTTATAAGTGAAACTCACCCTAAATCCCTCTCTTACTAAGAGAGGGACTTTTGAAACACCAACTACTCCCCTTCTCTTCCTAAGAGAAGGGGTTGGGGGATGAGTTCTATTAACTTTTTAACTCCGTTTAGTCAGTTATTAATTTTTGTTCCGTCATGCTGAACTTGCTTCAGCATCTTAATTTGCTACATATTTATATTATTAATTATGATGATCAAATTAGTTAAATACTGATATTACTTGTAATAACTAAACCAATCCCACACAAGAACCTTATTACTTTTATTATTTTGAAAATCAGTTCTCTCTGTATCTTCGGTTAATTGAATCTTTAATCCGTTTTGATCGTATACTTCACAGTATGCACAAGAGCTTGCTGGAATCCAGAAATGATATATATATTGCTCTTTCCACTCATAACGAAATACTTTCATAGCACCATAATATTTTGGATTTGTAGTAGTTACGCTATCTATCTTTGCTTTTAACCACTCAGGTGAGTCTCTTTTATAATTAAAAGTCTCTTTGTTACTGCAGCCGATCAAGATTGAGAACAAGAAAAAAGAAAGATAAAAAATTTACTTCATCGTATTTAGTTCTATAAAAATGGAAATACATTTTATTTCACAATTGTCATGCTGAATTTATTTCAGCAACTTCATTTACAATTTGAGATCCCGAAATAAATTCGGGATAAATTACTTCACATATCATTCTCAAGTGTAGAAATATCTCCAATCTCTTCGCCCCACTCTTTTGCGCGAAGAACACGGCGCATAATTTTCCCGCTTCGTGTTTTTGGTAAAGAATCAACGAATTCAATCTCCTGAGGCATTGCAAGAGCAGAGAGTTTCTTTCTCACAAAATTCATTATGTCAAGCTCGAGCATTTTCGTTTTTTCATTCCCCGGCTTAAGTGCAATGAATGCTTTCACAACTTCCATATTCATTGGATCGGGTTTACCAACAACAGCAGATTCAGCAACTGAAGGATGTTCAAGCAATGCAGATTCAATTTCAAATGGACCGACGAGATGTCCCGCAGTGTTAATCACGTCATCATCTCTTCCAACAAACCAGAAATAACCTTCTTCGTCAATGCTTGCTCTGTCGCCGCAAAGATACCA
>JACAFA010000202.1 GCA_013388525.1 Ignavibacteriaceae bacterium
AGGAAGTGCAAATAATTCTGTGTAAATGGTTAAAGTAAGAAATTAGTTAAGTGCTGTGAAGCGTAGCGGAACAGCACTTAACTTGGCGAAAATCCGATAAGGGTTTTCATTTTGTAAATAACTAATTACTTTTAACCACTATCCGACTCGTCTTGGCGTAGGCCAAGCCGTAACCAGAAAGGAGATTTACACAATGGAACTAACTCCAGAAATGATCGAGCAGCTTAAAACCGATCTAAAAACTGCAAAGACCTATCAAGATTTGATGGGAGAAAACGGAGCCATCAAGAAGATCATAAAAGCTTCCCTTGAAGGAATGCTTGATGCTGAACTTACCGAACACCTTGGGTATGAAAAATACTCGCCAACCGGAAAGAATACCGGTAGCAGCCGCAATGGTAAAACACACAAGACGCTCAAAAATGACAACGGAGAAATCGAGCTAACAGTGCCCAGAGATCGCAACGGCACATTTGATCCTGTTGTTGTAAAGAAGTATGAGCGCACACTTGGACCGATTGAAGATAAGATTATCTCAATGTATGCTAAGGGAATGACCACAAGAGATATACAATCACACGTTCAGGAGTTCTACGGATTGGATATAAGTGCATCGCTGGTATCCCAGATAACAGATAAGATCATTGACCTGGCAAAAGAATGGCACAATCGTCCACTCGAAACTGTTTATCCGATAGTCTTCTTCGATGCAATCCATTACAAAGTAACCAGTGAAGGAAAAGTAACCAATAAAGCTGCCTACACTTGTCTGGCACTTGATATTACAGGCAGAAAGGATCTTCTGGGTTTGTGGGTAAGCGAAGCTGAAGGTTCAAACTTCTGGCTTGGTGTCTTAACTGAATTAAAGAATCGAGGCGTTCAGGATATTCTGATTGCCTGTGTTGATGGCTTGAAGGGTTTTCCTGAAGCAATCAATACGGTTTTTCCCGGAACAGAAATCCAGTTGTGAATCATTCACCTAATCAGAAACACTCTGAGATACATTGCAAGCAAAGATCAGAAATCATTTATGAAAGAACTCCGTCAGGTTTACTCAGCACCAACAGAAGAAGCATCTCTGATTGCTCTGGACAATTTGGAAGAGAACTGGGGCAAAAAAAATTCTCTATCAATCAGAACCTGGAGACAGAACTGGGCTCACGCATCCACATTTTTCAAATACCCTGATGAGATTAGAAAAATCATCTACACTACCAACGCAGTGGAAGCCGTGCATCGACAATTTAGGAAGGTCACAAAACAGAGAAGCATTTTTCCCAATACCGATGCACTGAAAAAAATGCTCTTTAGAGATATCTCTAAAAAATGGACTGTTATGCCTGTACAAAATTGGATTGTTGCTTTATCCCATTAATCTATTATTTTTGATCAGAGATTAAAAAATGTTCTTTAATACTAAAATCCACTTACACAAATTATTTTACAGACTCTCACAAAAAGAAACTGTCTCTCTTTTTTAATAAGGAATTATGTCTCTGCAATTTGTCTATTAAATTATAACTCTAAGGATGCTGTTCGACAGTACATCAGTGATTTTTATTTCAGACTTCTATCAATTGCATGATGCCTTAGATACCATTTCTCCTATTTCAGGTTTGCTAAATCTGTTGTCAGTAATTATTCTGACTTATTATCCGCTGACTAATAATTTTGATTCAACCTTTTTCCTTGAATATCTATTATTTATTATTACTCTATTTTAGCAGCAACATTTTGCGCGTCTGCAAATAATCACCGGCTCGAAGTTGATAGAAATACACTCCACTGGGTAAAGTTGAGGCATTAAACTCAATTTCATAATTTCCTGCTTCCATGAATTCATTTACAAGAGTAGAAACCTCATTTCCTAAAATGTCATATATTTTTAATGTTTGCTCACTGCCTACAGGCGATTGCCAACTGATCTTTGTACTTGGATTAAAGGGGTTGGGGTAGTTTTGATATAACAAAAATTCGCTTGGTAAATCATCATTAACAGAAGTAATAAGTTCTATACCCCAAATTTCGCCTTCCCATAGTCCTGCCCAGTTGCTTTGATTGTTGTTTATGAAATTCACCTGTACATATCTTGCATTGACTGCAGGAAACTCATCAATAGTCCATTCTACATTAGCGTTGGAACTTTTTTGAGGGACTATGGTAATCCAATTATTGTGGTCACCGGAAATTGAAATCGAGTAATTATAGATTCTTCCTGCATTCCAATTATAAAAAGATAGTTTGGTTTTGCATATTGTTTTATTCATTCCCAAATCAAATATTAATTCTTCAGGCATCGGTTCAGCTGCCCATCTTGAGTCCGGATCTCCACCCAGTGCACCCAATCCATCAATTGTCTTTAACGGGGTATGTTCCGGTTCTATTACTACTCCTTCAACGTTCTGGACTGTAAACATAGTTAAATTATCAGGTGGTAAAACTATATACTCGGCTGTATTGTCCGGAGGAGAGATGGGATTCCCTGCTAAGTCTTTAACATTAATAACTGTAACTAAATATGAACCAGGCGAATGGGCAGATGTTTGAAGAGTGACTTTTGAACCAGATAGTGATGAGTTAAGGATACTGATGTTATTAGTTATAGAATAATTATTGACATCTTCAGCTGTTATTTCATCTAATGCTTCTGAAAAATTGATGAGCAATGTTACTGAGTCCAACAAGGCTGCTCCAGTTACTTTTGGAGGAGTCAAATCCGGTCCAGCATCATATTCATAAGCTCCAATTGTAGGTGTATTATCTCTTGGATTTCCATATATATCAGTCCATGGTAAACCGAAGGACTCAATAAGAGCCTGGATATTTTCACCCTGATTTATTGCTGGTGAACCAGCCAATAATTCTCCGTTCAAAATACCCTGATTGGGTTCGTGACCGAAACTCCGAACAAATAGAGGATTTGCATTCACACCTGTTCCGCCGAGAATATTTACCCAGGTTGACCAATCAAAATCGTTTTGTGTACTTCCATTACCTGTCCAGCTTCCTCCAAAATCATTACCACCTGTTCTTTCTTTCCAGATCAAATTGTGTCTTAT
>JACAFA010000152.1 GCA_013388525.1 Ignavibacteriaceae bacterium
AGCACAGAAAAAACTTTTTCAATTCCTCTTCCCTTAAGAATAACGCCTTGATAAAGAATAATTTTTTTTGATTTGTCAATTCGTAAATGAGAATGAAGATCAAGTTGAAGTTCGGGTTTGTAATAACGTGGTAAATTTCGTAACAAAATAATCTTCTTAATTCCATACTCATTTTTCAGGAATTCCGCATCCATAGATCCTGTTACTATTACATAGTCTGCTTTCCTGATGAAGAATTTTTCAATCCATTTCCAGTATAGCTGTTTTAACTTTTTGTCTTTTAATCCGGCAAGGTAACCAAAAAGTTCACGTGAGTCATAATAAATTTTTGCTCGTTTCAGCTTGCCAAAAATTACAGCAAAAGGAAGTGTATAAATATCTTCGGCAAAAATTAAGTTCGCTTTTGTGGTAAGCAATTTTATTTTTAAATGCCAGATGAAATTCAGATAAAAAGGAATTGAAAGAAATCCCTTTTTCAATTTGATAATTGAAATTTTCCCATGAGTTTCTTTAAAACCTTCTGTGAGCCAATCAAAGCCTATGAACTCAACATCATAATTGTTTGCAGACAGAGTATCAAAAAGATTTTTGCAGCGTGTATCATAATTGATGTTTCCAAGAAATGTGATGAGAACTTTTTTCTTTGGACTCATAAATTCAGATCAATACAAATTATAATTTTTTGCGGAGAGTGTTACGCATTACAGTCTTAGCATCAAACTTTTCTTTAAAGTCAATCAGGTTCATACTTGGAGTCATTGGATTATCCGCTTTTGTATCCTGTGAAACTCCAATATCTACATACTTGTATCCTTTTTCTGTTGACCACTTTACAACTTCGTACATTACACGATGAATTGGTTTCAGATGTTCATATTCATACAGAAGCATATTGTAAAAACAGAGAGTTACAGTTTCATTAGCGATAAATAGAGAGGAACCAGCGATTGGTTTATCCTTATAATAAACCATAAATAGTACGAGATTATCCGGAAGGAGTTGAGTCAATTTGATCAAGTCTTCAAGCGAGTGAGTTGGTTTAACATTGTGTCTTGCTTTATTCTCAATGAGTATCGGATAAAATTCATCGTAGCGATTATTAATTTCAACTCTGATATCCGGATCTTTCAAAGTTTTTCTGATATTCCTTCTTACAGTCTGCTGAAATCTTGAAATGATATCAATGCCCGGGTCAACTTTTATCGCACTTGAAATGTAGTGCAAATCATAATTGAAACCCTGCCAGAGCATAGCAAAGTCAAGATTTTCATTCGGATGTCGTTCATAAATTCTTGGAGCAGAAGTCAGTAAAAATTCTTTTATACCAACTTTTTTTCCATACTCCAGCAGAGTTGAAACAATATCCATCGCTTCAGAAAACTTTACATCTTTTGTAACAATCGAGCCGTAGCTTGCACCAATCGGTGATTCAAAAGTATCTCCAATCCTTGAGCCGGGAAGCAGTGCTGTAATGTTTCCCTTGTCTAAAAATATCAGGTGGTTAAATGTGAACTTGCCCGGTTTGTGATAGTCAAAAAACTTTTGCATATGGAACATTGTACCGTTGTTCGATTCAAGTACAAACTGATCCCATTTATCTTTCCACTTTTCTGAATACTCTATTATTTCCATTAAAATTATATTGATTTATAAAATAGTGGGACAAATTTACAAAAATGTTTTATGGAATAATGAATAAAATTTTATTCTGATTTCTCGAAGAAAATAAATTCGTTAAATGAAGCTATCTTTCTGAAGCCTTGTAATTTCAAATTATCAAAATCCGGAAGAAGATATTTCTGCATCTGAAGTTCTTCAATGTGTTTCTTGTTATAAAGTAACCAGTCTCCTTTAGTAATTTGGCCAAAATCAAAATCACTTCCTGCGAATCTTTTTGAATTATGCAAATTATAACCGCGTATTAAATCAACACTGTACTTAGTGAAATGATCTGTGTAAATAGTTACTGATGAATTATTTCTAAGAAACAATTTTAATGAATCCAGATTTTTACTATCAAAAAAAATCCGGTATTCAAAACACATTATCAGACTTCCAATTAAATAAATAGTAAGCAATAATGACTTTACACTAGTCGAAAACCGATTGATAAAAAGGGATGATAAAATTATCACCGGCATAAGCAAAGGATAAATGTACCAGCTTCTTGCAAGATCAAGCGGTTTATATTCAGTGAATGATGTTGTAAAAGCAACCATTAATATTGCTGTTCCCAAAAACCAAAATAAAAGAAATTGCTGTTCTTTCTTTTTGTAACTCAGGTAAGTTTGAATTATTGAAACAAGCGGAAGAAAAAGATAAAATCTTCTGATAAAAATTGATTTAGCATTTATCAAAAAAATCTGGTCAAACAGATTCTTAAAATAATTTTTTGAACCAGAAAATTTTTGTGCGGTGTATGGAAAGAAATCATAGAAACTGTAATTGTAATTCAAATTCGTGATAGTTAAGCGGTAAAAGAAATCGTTATGCAGCAGGAGATAAACAAAACCTTCAATTAAATAATTACCAATGATAAAAATAATTCCCGTAATTAGCTGAAGGTTCAATCTTCTGTTTTTAATGTATAAATAAGTTTGTAAAATGAAGAGAAGAACTAAAACATAATAAACTGTTTCCTTGAATTGCATGGACATGCAAAGTGAAATACCTCCAGCAACAGCAAAGTGAACCTTATTTTGTTGAAAAGATTTTAATAGAAAATAAATTCCCAGATTGATGAAGAAAACATTTATCAAATCCGGAAATCCCACGGTTGCAAAAATTATATCGGTCGGAAAAAATGTAATAAGCAATGTGGAGGTAAAAGAAACTTTTTCATTGTTTGTCATCAGTTGCGCAAACTTATAGGTAAGCAATATGTTCACCAGTGAAAACAAAAAAGGAAAAATTATGGTTGCAAATTCATTTATACCGAAAATCATCATTGAAAAAGCTGTTAACACGATAAAACCAATTCTTAGCGGGAAGACCGGATAACCCAAATAATCAGTGGCGAAATCATTTTTTAAAAAGCTATAACTCAAATAAGAGTAATAAGCATCATCTGAAAAAATGTGACCGGTTTGAAAATAAAAGCGAAGTGTTATTCCAGTTATTATAACAGGTATTAATAAAATATATTGTCTGAAGGTGCTTTGATTCTCACTCATTAGCTGTTTTTCCTGATTCAAATTTCGGCAAGATATAGTGTGCGGCAAATGGAAGAAGCAGAATGAAAGTTGGATATTTGTAACGCGGAGTTCCAACAACAATCATAATCATCAATGTTGAAAACAGAGCGAATAAAATAATCAGCTTCATCGGATCAGATAATAATTTCTTTTTGAACAGATTAAAAACACCCAGGGCAATTGCAGTTAACAAAATATAGTAATAAAAGTGTGAACTAATTAAGATAGTGAAGTATAATACTTTTTCTGCAAAACTTGTATCAGGTAAAGCGTTATCAAAGCTTCCTTCCACAAATACAGTTTTAACGACTTTCAAAAAATAAACATCCTGTCCAAGTAATGAAGATAGTGAAACATCATCCCAGCCGTAACTGTGAAAAAATTTCATCGGTGCTAATATTAACCATCTTAAAGGATTTTTTTTAATCCATTCTAATGCTTGTTCACGATAAAATTCACCTTTTTCTAAATAGGTTAATGACCCGGGATTTTCTAAATAACCAGCCTTCCCTTTTTCATAGATTATTGAATTAAAACCACCCGCCGCATCATCATTTGCCCCCATTAGTAAATTTACCGGACCGGTAGTAGCTGTATATTCGAATCTTCCGAAATGCGAATAAGTAAACAAACCAAATAATACAATGAAGGTCAACGTCCCGGCGTAGATTAAGAAATAATTAAAAATTATTTTTTTTGTTTTTATTGTTGCGAGAAGTTGAATTGTAATAAAAGATAATAATAAAGCCCAGCCAAGAGGACGAACTGCAATTGCACTACCTAATAATATCCCTGAAACTAAAAGTGAAAATTTTTTAT
>JACAFA010000150.1 GCA_013388525.1 Ignavibacteriaceae bacterium
GATTCATCTGCGAAGCGCTTTTGGTTTACCCAATATTTCTGAGAAAATTATATATTCTTTTAGCGTTGAAGGATTTTTCATTTTCGATTTCACTGACAATGCAATACTGCTGTAAACAGGTTCATGCTTTTCAAGAGACTCTTCAAACATAGCGGCTTTCTTTTCTATGCTTGAATCAACACTTGCAATAATTTTTTTCACTTCTGATTTTTTACGTTCCCATTCATCAGTTACATGCTCTGAAGAAGTTGGTGTTTGCCAGCTTTCAGATTTTGTATGCTCATCCAGAGTAGGTACAGAGTCAGCAGGTTGCTGAGGAACAGGAACTTTCTGTGCAGCTGATTCATCACCAACTTTAAAGAAATCCTCAAGTTCTCTGAGAATATCATAATCTTCTTTCCGTTCAGATTGAGGAGCAGATACTTCAACCTGTTCAGTATGATAATAATCTTCCTGATGTGGCTGCTGCACAGGAGGTTTCTTCTGCGGCTGCTGTTTCTTTTTAAAGATGCTGCTCAGAAAGCTGATAATAATTATCAGGTAGATGAGTATTTCGAAAACGTTGTCCATTAGCTCTGTTTCTTCTTATCCTCAGGTTTTGCAATTGAGTCACGCATCTCTGTATCAGCCTGAATATTTTTTAACTGATAATAATCCATAACTCCAAGTCTTCCGCTTCTGAATGCATCTGCAATTGCTTTAGGAACTTCGGCTTCTGCTTCAACAACACGAGCTCTTTGCTTTGCAACTTCTGCTATATTTTCCTGCTCGCTTGCAACTGCAGCAGCTCTTCTTTCTTCTGCTTTTGCTCTTGCAACTTTCAAGTCTGCTTCTGCCTGATCTGTCTGAAGCATTGCACCGATATTCTGTCCGATATCAACATCAGCAATATCAATTGATAATATCTCAAAAGCAGTTCCTGAATCGAGACCTTTTGCAAGAACGCTTTTAGAAATTTTATCAGGATTTTCCAGAACCTCTTTGTGTGAATTACTTGAACCGATAGTTGAGACAATTCCTTCTCCGACTCTTGCAAGAACAGTTGCTTCACCAGCGCCGCCAACCAACCTGTCAATATTTGCTCTTACCGTTACTCTTGCTATGGCTTTTAATTGAATTCCATCTTTTGCCACTGCGGCAACTAACGGAGTTTCAATTACTTTTGGGATAACTGACATCTTAACTGCTTCAAAAACATCTCTTCCTGCCAGATCAATTGCTGCAGCTCTTTCAAAAGGCAAATTAATATTTGCCTTGTCTGCAGATATCAAAGCCGCAACAACTTTCTTAACATTTCCACCGGCAAGGTAATGTGCTTCGAGCATACCCATCTGCATAGTTAATCCGGCTTTTGTTGCGTTGATCATGCTGTCAACAATTATACTTGGCGGGACTCTTCTCAATCTCATACCAATTAGATCGCGGAATATTCTGATCTTCACGCCCGATGAAATAGCAGCAATATAAAGCCGCACGGGAACAAAGTATAAAACAAGAATCAGGAAAAGAAATATTGCTATAATTATAACTAAAGATAAACCTGTAACAGCTTCCATTTTAACTCCAAATTTTTAATTCTTTTACAACAGCAATATAGTTCTTTCAAGAATAATATTCTCCACTGATAAAGTTACAGATGTCAGTCTGTGTGGCACACTTTTGTAATTTCTGCTTCACTTTCTGACGTACTGTCTAAATTTCATTCCGAATATCAGAAGAACTGAGAATGATGGAAGTAATTTTACCTTTGTTTCATCTCTAATTTCGCTATTTGTTCAAGTCCCGATGGCATTTAATTTGTCCCTGATAATTGATTGGAGTAAATAATGCATTGAGATTATCCTGAATATAAAATATTATTGCCTGTAACTTAAAAATCAGGTTGAAAGAATCTTAAATATTATGTTTATATTAGTTGAACTTTTAGCAGGAAAAAGTGGTTTTTAATACATAATCAAGAAGGAAAACTATAAAATGGATGGAAATTTTTCAGATAGATTGCAGGATGTAATAAGATTAAGTCGTGAGGAAGCTCTCCGACTTGGACACGATTATATCGGAACCGAGCATCTTCTCCTTGGAATCATAAGAGAAGGGCAGGGTGTTGCCGTTAGGATTCTACGCAATCTTGATTGTGATTTATTAAAATTAAAGAAAGCTATTGAAGATACTGTCAGAACTTCGGGTGGAACTTTAACTATCGGTAACATTCCACTTACAAAGCAGGCAGAAAAAGTTTTGAAGATAACCCAGATAGAATCAAAAATCTATAAAGCTGATGTTATTGGAACTGAACATTTACTGCTTTCACTTTTAAGAGATGAAGATAATATCGCTACTCAGATACTTCATCAGTTTAATGTTACTTATGATTCTGCCCGTTCAGAATTAAATGCAATGTTAAGCAGTAAAGGAAGTAAAGATGCTGGACCGACCAAAGCAACAGTTCCTGACAGAAAAACAGAAAAAACAAAAACTCCTGTGCTTGATAATTTTGGAAGAGATTTAACCAGGCTTGCTATGGAAGATAAACTCGATCCTGTTGTTGGAAGAGATAAAGAAATTGAAAGAGTTGCACAAATACTTAGCCGCAGAAAGAAGAATAATCCTGTGTTGATTGGTGAGCCCGGAGTTGGCAAGACTGCAATTGCTGAAGGTCTTGCTCTTCGAATTGTTCAAAAGAAAGTTCCGCGAATATTGCAGGATAAAAGAGTTGTAACTCTTGATCTTGCCGGACTTGTTGCAGGAACAAAATACCGTGGTCAGTTTGAAGAAAGAATGAAAGCGTTAATGAACGAACTTGAGAAAGCACGAGATGTTATTTTGTTCATTGATGAATTGCATACAATAGTCGGAGCTGGCGGAGCTTCCGGTTCTCTCGATGCATCAAATATGTTTAAACCAGCGCTTTCCCGCGGAGATATTCAATGCATCGGTGCAACTACACTTGATGAATACCGCAAACATATCGAAACAGATGGCGCACTTGACAGACGATTCCAGAAAGTTATGGTGGATCCTCCATCTTACGAGGAAACAAGACAAATTCTTGAAAAAATAAAATTCAAATATGAAGAACATCATCACGTAAAATATTCAGATGCTGCTATTGATTCTGCTGTAAAACTCAGTAACAGATATATCACCGATCGTCATCTGCCTGATAAAGCAATTGACGTACTTGATGAAGCCGGTTCAAGAGTTCATATGGGTAATTTTGAAGTTCCTGAAGAAATTCTTGATCTTGAAGAGGAAATAGAACAGGTTAGAAGAGAAAAAGCTGCCGTAGTAAAAAGACAGGATTATGAGGAAGCTGCACGTCTCAGAGATAAAGAAAGAAATCTTCAGGCAGACCTTGAAGCAACTAAAAGAGAATGGGATGCTAAAACCAGGGATATTGTTCACGATGTAAATGAGGAAGATATTGCTACTGTTGTTGCTATGATGACAGGAATTCCTGTCAACCGTATTGCGCAGACTGAATCAGAAAAACTTTTGAAAATGGATGAAGCACTCAAGCAGTACATAGTTGGGCAGGATGAAGCAATAACAAAACTTACCAAAGCAATCAGAAGAACAAGAGCAGGATTGAAAAATCCAAACCGCCCGATTGGAAGTTTCATTTTCCTGGGTCCTACCGGTGTTGGAAAAACAGAATTGTGTAAAGCACTTGCCCGATATCTTTTTGATTCCGAAGATTCACTTGTGAGAATTGATATGAGCGAGTATATGGAAAAATTCTCTGTATCAAGACTTGTTGGTGCACCTCCCGGATATGTTGGTTACGAAGAAGGCGGGCAGCTTACTGAAAAAGTAAGACGCAAACCATATTCGGTTGTTTTGTTTGATGAAATTGAAAAAGCTCATCCCGATATTTTCAGCATCTTGCTTCAGGTTCTGGATGATGGAATTTTAACAGACAGTCTTGGAAGAAAAGTTGATTTCAGAAATACGATTATTATTATGACTTCAAATGTGGGAACAAGAGATATAAAGGATCTCAGTTCATTTGGATTTGGCGATTCGAAACCGAAGGATCATTATGATAAGATGAAAGACACTGTTGAAGAAGCTATGAAAAAACTTTTTAATCCTGAATTCCTTAACAGGATTGATGATACTATTGTATTCAGAAATCTGAATAAAGAAGACATAATGCAAATCATCAACATTGAAATAAAAGATTTGTATAAAAATCTTGAAGAAAACAAGATGGATTTAGTTCTTGATCAGTCAGCTAAAGAATTTTTAGTTAACAAAGGCTTTGATGAAAAATTTGGTGCAAGACCTTTGAGAAGAGCAATCCAGAAATACATTGAAGATCCTCTTGCAGAGGAAATTCTCAGAGGCTCATTTAAAGAAGGAACGAAAATCATTGCAAAGCACGTTGAAGGTGCTGACAATCTTGTTTTCTATGATGAATCACTCGAAGTAGCAAAACCAGGTGAAGAAACAAAAGCTCCCGGACAAGTGGAAAACTAAAACGGAATTATAAAAATTATCTTTTTGAAAAGGCGGTTATCAGACCGCCTTTTTTATATCTTTTCCAAAATCTTCTTAACTCTCCGAGAATAAATATTCTAACAAATGCAAACTTGCAAATGATTATAATTAAAATGATGTTGGATATTTTCTTATAAACACTCCATAATTAAACATCGGGTTTTTTGGTTTAAATTCTTAACTTTACTATCAAAATTAAAAATCAAATAATGCCGATGATCAATAAAGTTATATTCTTAATAATAATATTTACTTGTTTAATTCTCCCTAAAAAACCGGATTATGATTCTCTCTTAAAAGCCGGTATTAACCAGATCTACAATATAAAATTCACTGAAGCTGAAAAGACTTTTCAAATCTTGCAAAAAGAATATCCAAAACATCCGGCAGGGAAATTCTTCTTTGCAATGATCGATTGGTGGAAAATTATTCTATCTGAAGAGGATGAAAAGCAGGACGAGCGCTTTTATGAAAAGATTGAAGAGACGGTTGACTTCTGCGATGCAATTCTGGATAAAGATCCCAACAATGTTGACGCACTTTTCTTCAAAGGTGGTGCAATTGGTTTCAGAGGCAGATTGAGAGTTATGCGGGAAAGCTGGTTTGCAGCGGCTGATGACGGCAGAGAAGCGCTTCCTTTAGTCGAAACTGCTTCAAGACTCGATCCTGATAATGTAGATGTTAAACTTGGTTTCGGAATTTATAATTATCTCGCAGCCGTAATTCCCGAAAAATATCCTATTGTAAAACCTGTGATGATGTTTTTCCCTTCCGGTAATAAAGAACTTGGTCTGAAGCAGTTAAGAGAAGCAGCAAGCGTTGGTAAATATTCCAAATATGAAGCAAGATATATACTTGTTACTTTCTTCTACTATTTTGAAAATGATATGGACTCAGCAGAGCTATACTCACAGTTACTTGCAGATTCTTTCCCGGATAACCCTGTATTTGAAAGATGGCGCGGACGAATTGCAGTTCGAAAAGCTGAATGGGTGCTCGCTGATTCTATCTTTAAAAATGTTTTGAAGAAAGCTGAAAAAAATCTTGATGGATACAACACTCCGATGGTTAGAAGAGAAGCTAATTATTACATCGGTCAGAATCTGAAAAACAAAGGTGATATTGCCGGTGCTTTCTCTTATTATAAAAAGTGTATTGAAGATTCAAAGCTCATTGACGGGAAAAAAGAATCTGGTTTTCGGATAAACGCAACTTTATATTCAGGCAATATTATGGAAACCTGGGCAAAGTATGATGAAGCAAAAAAGTATTATAACGCAGTATTAAGGATGAGAGAGTTTAATAATTCTCACACACTCGCAGAGACTTATCTTGCAAGGATAAAAAATTTAGAGAAACAGGGAAGTAAATAAGCTTGATTAAGTTGTTGTAGTAATTCCGAGGATGTATCCATTAGTGAAGAGATTAAAAACCTTCCAATCCTGCGTCCACGCAGGAAAGACAGTTAAATATTTTTGATTAAAGTAGTAACTCCAGCGAGGACGCTGGAGCGAGTAATGGAATTCTTAGATTTCTTAGAACCAACTGTCAGTCAGGCAAGAGGAAATAAATCTAAATTGAAGTGGCTAATCCAATTCTATGCATTGCACCGATGGAACCCATTGAAGAATATCCATAATTGAAAATGTATTCAGATATTTTTATTCCAAGTCCTCCATTGAAGCCTGCTATGCCTGCAGATGAACCAACCTTGAGATCTGAACGTGCTTCATTATCGTAACCAAAGCGAAGAGTGAATACTTCACTGAGATAAAATTCAGCACCAATGGTAAATCCTTTTAAATGCTGATAAAACTCATCACGTTCTTTATTCAACTGGTGAAAATCGAGCGACGAACGGACTGGCAAATTTTCAAGACGTTTTGAAATACCGATTGTAATATCAAGAGGGAGATCTTCTTTTGTATCTATGTATGAAGAAAGCTGTGTGCCGAGGTTTAAGACTGAAGCTGCAAGATTTAATTTTTGTTTTGGAATTTCATAATTGATCCCAAGATCAAGAGCGATTGCACTTGATGAATGCTCCTCAATGCTTGAGTATATTACTTTTGCATTAGCACCGTAATTAAAATTTTCACTGAATTCATTTGTATAACCGAGTATAAAAGCAAGTTCGCCGGCACCAAACTCACCGGTTCTGTTTCCGAACTCATCAGCAGCATCGAACGTACCGTATGTAATATACTTAACGCCGGCACCGAATCTGCCGATATTTTCAAATTCAGTTGAGTATGCAAGACTGAACAGGTTTATATCCATCAGGTGTTTTACAAATTGAAACGAGACAGGACTTTTTTCAAGAAATCCCATTCCTGCAGGATTAGAAAAAATAACATCAATGTCGTCATTATTAGTAGAAAAACTTCCACCAAGTGCTGCTGCACGAGCGCTCATATCAACGTTTAAAAACTTATACGTGGTTTGCCCGAATGTAAATGCGGCTGTTAAAACAAAAACTATGAATAATGATGAAAGTACGGTTCTCATTTAAACTCCTTGAAAATTGCTCCATCTATTTAAGGATTAAAGTAAATAAAGGCAAGGGGAAGATGATGGGATAATTTGGAAATTATGATTATTGATTTTTAGGTTCTCTCTCTTGTGAAGTATTAACTCGTAATCACTCAATTACCTCTTTAACTTCGCCTCTCGCCACTTTTTCCATCACTTCTGAAAAGAAATCAATTTCTGAAGTCCTTGTGTAAACATTTGGTGTAATTCTTATTCCCTGGAATTCATCGTGTATTATTGGAACAGTAAAAATTTTATATTTATCAAGCAGCCAGTTACATAGTTTTTCAGGATTGGTTCCTTCAATATAAACATTAACTATTCCGCACCATTGCGTTGGATCGCTAATATTTGTCATAAATTTTACGTTGTTGTAGTGCCTCAGCTTTTCAATCCATCTTAAATGAAGATAACGCAATCTCTCTGCTTTTCTCTCCAATCCGATTATCTCGTTGAACGCAAGCACTTCTGCAATTGCATTATGCTGAGCCGCAGGATGAGTTCCAATCTCTTCAAACTTTCTAATATCATTTCCCTGCTTTTCATCAGAAGCCATTAAAGACCAGATGTTATTTATTTTTTCTTTTTTTACATAAAGAAATCCGGTTCCCACTGGAGCGTAAGTCCACTTGTGAAGACTGGTTCCAAAATAATCACATTCAATATCATCAATTGTAAATAGAAAATGATTGAATGAGTGTGCACCATCACAGATTACTTCAATTCCTTTTTGATGAGCGATTCTGCATATTTCTTTTACCGGAAGGATTTGTCCTGTTAAAAACACTACGTGGCTAATAAGTATAACTTTAGTTTTAGGAGTGATAGCATTTTCAACAGCGTTGATAAAATCATTATTGTTCATCAATGGAGTTGGGAATGAAACCTTTTTCAGAACGATTTTATCTCTTCTCACTCTTTGATTCCAGGTAGTAATCATCCTCGGATAATCTTGCGTAGTTGTTATTACCTCATCACCTTCTTTCAGATTCATTCCGAGCTGAATGTTTTCTAAAGATTCGCTTGCATTTCTTGTAATAGCGATTTCCTCTTTGTCGCATTTGAAACTTCTTGCAATTTGTTCACGAACAGATTCAATGTTTGGTTCAAGATGCCTCCACATAAAATATGATGGTCCTTTGTTCGAGTAATCCAGATACTGCTTCAGAATATCCTGAACAGATTTGGGGCTTGGAGAAACTCCACCGTTATTAAGATTAATAATTGTTCTGTCAACCTCAAATGCCGTCTGAATGCTTCCCCAAAAAGAATCATCAGAAGCTAGTTCTGCAGGAGATAAATCAGAATCAATTTTATTATAGAAATCGGCTCCAATGGTCAGATTGCTGTTTCCTAAAAATAAAGCGGCACCACTTCCTTTAACAAATGTGTTTAAAAATTTTCTTCTTGAATACATTTTTTTATTCCTGCTTTGATGCAACAACCATTATTTCAATTAAAGCATTTCTCGGTATTTGGCTTACCTGGACTACGGCTCTTGCGGGTGGTTTCTCTTTAAAATACTGCCGATAAACCTCATTCATTTCCTCGTAGTCGTTTAGATTAGCAAGAAAAACCTGGCATTGGACTACATCGCTTAATTCGTAACCAGCAGCAATCAATATCTTGTGAATATTTTGAATTACAACGTGTGTTTGCTCTTTGATTCCGCCTTCAGTTAATTTACCTGTTCTTATGTCGAGCGCAATCTGTCCTGATACATAAATATTGTTGCCGGATTTAATTGCCTGCGAATACGCACCAATTGCTGCGGGAGCCAAATCGGTTGAAATTACTTTATTATCCCTATCCATTTGTTCTTTGCAAGCTAAGCTAATAATTGATAATAGGATAGTAGTTATAATGAAAAATTTTTTCATTCGGATTAAAAAATATTTTTTATGAGTTTAACTTGAGTAAAAAAAATAGCATTATCAAGTTTTGAATTACTGGTAAAAATGAAATTTACTTCAATCTTTTGATTCAAATTGATAGCCAGAGAAACCAAATAAAATCCCAGTCATCCCACTTTATGTTGATACGAAACTTTTTACGTTTTAGATTTGTTCACAAATTAAAAAGGAGATAAAAATGAACGCGGTTAAAACAGTATTCTTAATGACTTTAATGATGGCTCTTTTCCTGTTTGTTGGCTACCTTCTCGGCGGTAATACAGGAATGACTATCGCACTTGTATTTTCGTTGATAATGAACTTTGGCTCTTTCTGGTTTTCTGATAAAATCGTACTGGCAATGTATCGAGCAAAAGAAGTAAACAGAGAATCAGCACCGAAGTTTTATGATATGGTTGAAAGACTTGCACGACAGGCAAAACTTCCAATGCCAAAAGTTTATATAATAAATGATCCAACTCCGAATGCATTTGCAACAGGAAGAAGCCCGAAGAAAGCTGCAGTTGCGGCAACAACCGGAATACTTCAGGGATTAAGCAATGATGAACTTGCAGGTGTTATGGCTCACGAGCTTGCACACGTAAAGAATCGAGATACGCTAATCAGTACTATTGCGGCAACATTGGTAGGTTCCATTTCCTACATTGCTCATATGGCTGGATGGGCTATGATGTTTGGCAGAAGTGATGATAGAGAAGGCGGAGGTATCGGTGGTTTAGTTTTATTAATTCTTTCACCAATACTCGCAATGCTGATTCAAATGGCTATATCCCGTTCACGCGAGTTTACTGCTGATAAAGGTGGTGCAGAGATTTCAGGAAATCCCTTGGGTCTGGCGTCTGCTTTACAGAAAATTTCGCGCGGCAATCAGATGAAACCATTATTCCATTCTGATCCCGCAACTGCACATATGTTTATTATTAATCCTCTTACAGGTGGAGGAATTGCAAAACTCTTTTCAACTCATCCTCCAACAGAAGAGAGAATTAAAAGACTGCAGGCAATGGCTAGATAAAATCAAGATAAAGGATTAAAGTAGAAAGATAAATGTGAGAAATTATAAAGCTGTCAGATTCCGGAAGAGCCGGAATGACAGCTTCTTTATTATATCATCTGGTATCCAGAATCCAGAGACCAGCATCCGGAACGTCTTGAATCTCTAAGTCATTCTGCTGATATTAGTGATGTAATGATATTGAAATTTGTAAACAAATATTTATTCTTCTGCAGAGAGTTTTCCTTTCTGATTTTAATATTAACCTTCTCATCAATTCCAGAAATTGCAGGTCAATCAAAAACAAATCTTGATGTTTTTTATTCACTAACTGATTCGCTTGTAGATCAAATCAATTCCGGAATTCCTGCTTCGGAAAAGAAAATTCTTTTAACACTCAATCTTGGTCAAAGTTATTCCTTGTTTTCAAACAGCATAAAGGAAAGATTTAGGAAAAACGGAAAAGAAATTCTTGAACAACCGGCGGATGAATTGAACATTCCTCATGTTGATCTCGTACTTGAAGGAGCCGGAGTCGAATATGGCGAAATGTTCAGAGATGGTTGGTTTGGGCCTCATTATATTCAGCGCTACTCAACAATTTTTGGTAACTATCTTCAGACTTTTTCTGAAACCGGAAAACAGGAATTTGAAATCACAAAAATTGATACAGTTAAAGTTGATGAACTGAAATATCTTGAAAATGAATCATTCCCCTTTACAAAAGGTACAATTCCTCCGGAACCATTTCTCTCAGGTTTTGCTGAGCCTTTAATTGCAATTGGAACTACAGCCGCAGTTGTTGTGCTCTTCTTCACTGTAAGAAGCGAGTGATTGATTTTACCTTTGAAGCAACTTCATTTTTAGCTAATATTGCCGTGTAATTTTATCAAATTAAAGCATTTATGAGAAAATACTTTTTAGCATTAAGCTTATCCTTTCTTTTCATTTTTGGCTGCAGTTCTTCCCGTGAATTAAGTGATTATGGACCCGAAGAAAGATTGCAGTATGCTACCAAATTATATCAGGATGAAGAATATCAGGATGCAGCAACTGAGTTTGAGGCGATACTTCTTCAATATCCCGGAAGCATTTATGTTGACGATGCGCAATATTATCTGGGACTGTGCAAGTTTCAGCGTGAAGAGTATATTCTGGCTGCATTTGAATTCAGTAAACTGATAAAAAATATGCCTGCTAGTGAATTTGTTGCAGAAGCTCAGTTTATGCTGGCAGAAAGTTATTATGAATTATCACCTGATTATACACTCGACCAGAAGTACACCAAAAAAGCAATTGAAGAATACCAGGCATTTATTGATTTCTTTCCGTTGAATGAAAAAGTTGCTGAAGCTGAAAGAAAAATTTCAGAACTTAATGATAAGCTTGCTCGTAAGGAATATTCGATAGCAGTTATTTATGAAAAGATGGATTACTATACTGCATCATTAAAATATTATGATTCAGTAGTTGAAATATTTCACGATACTCAGTATGCGCCTTTGGCTTTGTACCGAAAAATAAAATTACTGATGGACAGAGAAAGAGAAGACGAAGCACTTAAAGAGATGAGAAAATTTGTCCTTCTTTATCCTGAAGACCAGAATTTTAAGGAGATTGAGAATTTAAAAAATTCACTCGAAGCAAAATTAAAGGGGGGTTTTTCCTCTAACTGATGGCTGCCCGCAAAGTTGAAGATTCGCAAATTACGATGACCGAACTTGTTCTGCCGCATCACACAAATCAGCTTGGAACATTATTCGGTGGACAATTGATGTACTGGATAGATATCTGTGCTTCTCTCAGTGCTGAAAAACATACAGGAAAAGTTTGTGTTACAGCTTCTGTAGATAAAATAGATTTTCATCATCCGGTAAAACTTGGAGATGCTGTTACTCTGCTTTCTTCAGTTAACCGTGTGTTTAATACTTCGCTGGAAGTTGGGGTAAAAGTATTTGCACAATCCTTTAAAGAGGGAACAACGAAACATACTAATTCGGCTTATCTTACTTTTGTTTGTGTTGATGCAGAAGGTAAGCCTATAAAAGCTATCGAAGCTTTACCGGAAACTAATGAACAAAAAAGAAGATTTAATGAAGCACTTATCAGGAGAGAAAACCGACTTAAAAATCGGTCAATTGAAAAATAGTTTCATTTTATTTCTTTTATTCTTTTCCTCTCTCTCCTTCAGTCAGGTTCCTGTCAACGGCTTTTGCTCGCTGAAAAATTATTCAATTTCAAAAGGCAATCACCGGTTAATTTCCGCAGACCTGAATTCAGATACGAAGGATGAACTAATTTTTTATTCTTCCGTTTCAAAACGTATTGGAATTTATACCGGTATTCCTGGTGACAGCACCCAATTGAAAGAGTTTCAGATTAATTCTGAAATTACACAGCTCAAACAACTTAATGACAAAACTGGAAATAACAATTTGTTCGCTGCAGTTGAACGAAAACTTAGAAGAGTTTCGTTGTTCTATATTTCACCTGATTCAATTGATGCAGCCAAAAGTCATATTGAGTTTGATTCATATCCGGAGAATATTTTTTTGGGAGATGTTGACTTAAACGGGATGGAAGAGATTCTTGTTTCAGGTACTGGTTTTGACGGTTTATCAATTCTTTTCAGAGCCAATGGAGGAATCGGAGAAAGAAAAATTATATCTGCAACAAGTTTTAGCGAAGCCATTTTTGCAGATGTGAATGATGATGGTTATCCTGATGTTATAGCTTTTAATATTCTTGAAAATTCACTTCAGTTTTTTGTCAATAATACAAATGGAATTTTCAGACTCTCACGTTCAATTCAGTATCCGGAGAAGATATCATTACTCCGCACACACGATTTGAATAATGATGGATTACAGGATATTATTTATTCATTTAAAAATAACATTGAAATTTTATATGGTGACTTCCAATCAACATACAAAAAGAAAAAGAATTTTAAGCTTGAAGATAATCCGACAGAAATAATATCCGGAGACTTTAACCGGGATAAAATACCAGACCTTTCGTACATCCTTTCTAATGGAAGTGTGAGCATCATCTTTGGCAAAAAGGATTCTGAATTTTATGAAAGCATAACTTATCTGAATAATTCGTTGTCCGGATCGTTATCAAAATTTACCTCAGCAGGTGAAGAAAACATTGTATACTTTTCTGAATCTGGAGAAATCACGATTGTTACTACTTTGAAAGAACTAAAAGATGAAATTATAATTACTCCCGTTTTAAAAGCCGGAGCTGTAAAAAAATTTGATTATGGAAATGATAACATTCCTGACATAATTTTTATAGATGAATTTGACAGCTATTTAAAATTATTTCGTTCAGACAGAAACGGCATCCCGTCAATATTTTATTCCTTTCCCCTGGCAGAAATACACAAAGAAATCAGGGTTGACGATTTCTTTAAGCAACTGAAAACTTTTTATTGTTATGTTGAAGAGATGCCATTGATTGAGGTCTTTAAATACAATTTTAATGATAATAAACTCAACAGGAAGCAATTGTATGTTAACGGCGAAATACTTGATCTTTCTTTGCAGCGGGTTGATAGTTCGCTTGTAAATGTTTTTGTTCTTTATAACAAACATTCAAAACTTTATCTTGGTAAATTTGAAAATCGTGAGCTGAGTATAACATTTAAAGAATATCCGTTCATTGACAGGAATGTTAGCAAAGCTAAAATTAAAATCATGGCTGAACCTGAGATTTATTACTGGAAATCAGAATCTGATACTTTTTACTTTAAAATGGCTGATATTGAAGCGGGTCCGAATATCCTGAAAACTTATTTTAAAATTCCGGCATCAAAAGAACTCAAAATAAATTTGTATGGTTCTGATAATTACATTAGTCAATATCCTACGATTGTTAGTTTTGTTCAGAATGAAACGGGTAATCATATCTTTGTAATTTCAGAAAATAAGTTCAATAAATCTGATCAGCTTTTCAAAAACCAAACAGAAGGGAAAAAAGAATTTGGCAGAGGTTTTTTTGGTGAAACATCGATAAAAGGCATAATTAATTTTATGGTAATCAGTACTGATGATAATTATATTAACAAACTTGTTTACAGTGAAAAGGAAAAATCTTATTTGCTTAGCAGGATGTTTGTTGCTGAAAATCTTTCTGATTATTTTTTCGCAAGAACTGGTAAAAAAAATTATTATTTGGTTTATTCAAACAAAAAAGGTGAATTATTTATATCGTCAGCAAAAAAGTAGTTTATTTATTTCTTCGGGTGATATTAACTCTGTTCTTATCATTTCAGATTTATTCTCAGCAAATCAGCCAGCTTCAGCTTGATTCACTTTACACAAAATTCATTCAGCTTAAAGCGCCGGAATTACTTCCGCAAACTGATCAGCCATTTGAGTTAACTTTAGAAGATAGAAAATGTGGATTTGGAATTGTAAACGCTATTAAAACTAATATCGATTTCTTCTCTCCCGAACAGATGAATATTTTAAATTCAATATTAAGCAGACCGTTTTTACAAACAAGTATTATTTCTCCTTCAGGATTTTTCCGAATACATTACGATGTAGCCGGAAGTAATACTCCTGCTTATGTCTCGGGCTGGACTGTGGACCAGAATGTTGCTGAGGTGGCAAAAGCGCTGGATTCAGCTTATCGGTTTGAAATAAATTACCTTGGTTTTCTATCACCGCCTTCAGATGGCAATGGTGGTGGTGATGATAAATATGATGTTTATATTCAAAATCAGGGTGGTGGTTTTTATGGTTATACTGAGTGGGAAAGTAAAATTGGTTCGGTAAACTGGACTTCATTTATGGTGATTGATAATGATTATGTTGGATACTACAGCACCGGTTTGAATGGAATGAGAGTGACTGTTGCACACGAATTTCATCACAGCATTCAATTAGGCAACTACGCAATTTTTAATGACACTAATCCTTTCAGAAGCAGTGATACATATTTTTATGAACTTACTTCAACATCAATGGAAGAGTTTGTTTACGATGATGTGAATGATTATTACGCTTATATGAGCTCATATTTCAATAATACTGATCTTGCTTTTCCAGGACAGAATGGATACAACATTGCAATCTGGAATATTTATTTAAAAGACAATTTTGGATTTGGACTCTTGAAGAGACAATGGGAGTTGATTCCGAGCATTGCAGCTATTCTTGCAATTAATCAAAGTTTAAATGAATTAAGCACATCTTTCCCGAGAGAATTCAACAAGTTCGGAATCTGGACTTACTTTACAAACTTCAGAAGAATTCCAGGAAAATATTTTGAAGAAGCAGCAAATTATCCCATAGTGATTCCAAAATTCAATGTGCAGTTTCCATCACCTTTGTTAAACGGGCAAGCTAAACCAACAACAAATAACTTTGTCAGGTTTAACATTCCTGCAAACAATGATACTCTGGTGGCAGTAGTTACAAATGCAGATGCATTTGCCGCCAATGATAATTCGAGCCAGTTATTCAATTTTCAGTACACACTTTATTCTGATCCAAATACCGGGCAGAGAGATTTAACCGAGGAATACTCTTCAACTTTTTCCGTTAGCAATCCTGGGTTCTGGTCTGTTTCAGAGATTTTGAATAATGTTCTAGTACGGCAGGATACCTCTCAATATCCAATTATAACGAGTAATGAATCATTTGCATTTCCTAATCCTTTCAATTATTTGAATTCTATATATAGTGATGGAATATTCATTTCTTTTTTTGCAACAGTTGGCGATGAGTTAGATTTTAATGTTTACTCAGTAGGTTTGGAAAAAGTGTACAGTTCAAATATGAGAGCAACACAAAGGCAAACACCTAGTGGGACAAATTATGTTGGCGTGAACTGGAACGGATTAGATAATAACGGTAACAAACTTGCTTCAGGTGTCTATATATATGTAATCAAAAAGGGTAGTGAAGTTGTAACTGGAAAAGTTGTGATATTCAATGAGTAGTTACTCAATCCAATCACAAAACCTCTCCAAGCTCTTCGGAAGAAGATTAATCTTTAAGGATATAAATTTTAAGTGGGCAGAAAAAGGAATATTTGGCATCTCGGGTCCAAATGGCTCCGGCAAATCTACTCTCGTTAAAATTGTTTCTGGACTTATTGCTCCATCCTCAGGAAAAATAATTCACAAAAATTCCGGTGGCGAAATAATTCCGGAAAAGCTTCACAACCATATTGGTTTCGTTTCTCCCTATCTGGTTTTATATGAAGAATTTTCTGCATGGGAGAATCTGAAAATATTTGCAGAGATCCGTGGAGTTGATTTTAATGAAGAGAAAGTAATTTATTATCTAACTCAATTCCTGCTTGAAAACAGAAAAAATGATTTAGTGAAAACTTATTCATCCGGAATGAAGCAGCGACTCAAATTTATCTTTGCACTTATGCATTCGCCCGAAGTTTTGATTTTTGATGAACCAACCTCCAATCTTGATGAAGAAGGAAAAAAAGTAGTTTATAAAATCGTGAATGAAGAAGGAAAGCAGCGAATTGTAATTATTGCATCAAATGAAGTAAAAGATTTAGAATTATGCAGCGAAGTTTTATTGCTGGAGAAATTTAAATGATAGCTGAATCATACGCGCTCTTTAAAAAAGATTTTCATTCTGAGTTAAGAACACGTTACGCAATTAACTCACTCGCGATGTTCATCATCGTTGCAATCAGCGTTATTCTTTTTTCGATTGGCAACGAAACGATAACCGAAAGTTTAACCGCAGGACTCTTCTGGGTTGTTATCTTTTTTACAGCAATGTCCGGACTTTCAAGAGCGTTCGTATCTGAAGAAGAAAGAGGAACAACTTTAACTCTTCAGCTAATTGCATCTCCAACAACTGTATTTTCAGGAAAACTGATTTTTAACCTGATTCTTGTTTTCTGTATGAACCTGGTTATTGCTCTTCTTTATTCTGCGTTATTCGAAAAATTTGTTGTGCAAAATTTTCCCCTCTTTATTTTGACATTTATTTTGGGAAATATCGGCCTGGCAGTTGCATCAACGATAATCGCTGCAATTATCGCAAAAGCAGGCGCAAAAGGAACACTTTATCCGGTGCTTTCCTTTCCGATTTTATTACCTTTGATTCTTACATCTGTTCAATTAACTTTGTTCTCATTCGATGGTACAAGCTTTGAAGAAGCTCAGTTTGAACTGGCAATAGTTGTTGGTTACGACGTAATTATGTTTACTGCATCTTATATGCTGTTCGATTTTATCTGGAAAGATTAGTCATTTTCAAAGGTTTTTTGAGTTAAAATTTTATGATCTGGAAAATTCTATTATTCTTACTTTTAGCTTTCGTATCAATAGCAGGAATTGCGTTTCCAATTGTTGAGAAACCAAGTGCCTGGTATGAATTTCCCTTCATTCCCGGATTGGAGGAAAATGCAAAAATTATTTTCTTTCATGTTCCTACTGCATGGCTTACCGTAATCGCGTTTTTAATGTCAACAATTTTTAGTTTCAGATATCTCCGTACAAAAAATCTTGATGAAGATGCAAAAGCACATTCTGCCGCACAACTCGGAATGATATTCTGTATTCTTGCGACTGTAACCGGTGCAGTTTGGGCAAAGTTTGCGTGGGGACAATTCTGGAGCTGGGATCCAAGACAGACAAGCATCTTTGCAATATTATTAATTTACGGTGCACTCTTCGCTTTACGTTCATCAATTGAATCTGAAGATAAACGTGCAACACTCTCAGCAGTTTATTCGTTAATCGCTTTTGTTACAGTACCATTCTTCATTTTTATTATGCCGAGAATTATGAAAGGATTGCATCCCGGGTCTGCTGACGATACAAATGCAGGTCCTGTAATCGATTTTAAAATGAATTCAAATATGCAGCTTATCTTCTTCCTCTCATTAATAGGTTTTACAATATTATACTTCTGGATGTGGAGAGTTGGATATAAATCAATAATCATTAAAGATAAATTAGAAAAACAATTAACGATCCCGGCTTCGGGACAGGGAGGATAATTTTGGACGGTCTTTACAACTTCTTGCAGAACAATGCAATTTACATTGTGATGATAATTGTTCTTATAGTATGGGTTGGAATATTTTTTTATATGTTCTCCCTTGATAAAAGATTAAAGAGTATTGAAAAAGAAATAACAGGAGATAAAAAATGAAAAATAAATATGTATTCGGGGGAATTATTATTGCGGTCTTTCTTGTATTGATGGGGTATTTATTCACTCAAAGTAATATTGAATACGTTGATGACTTCAACAAAGTGATGTCAACAGAGAAGACGGTAAAAGCAACAGGAAGCTGGGTAAAGGAAAAAAGTTATCAGATAGATAATCAAACTAAAACCTTTTCTTTCTATATGGCTGATGATAACGGTAAGCAGATGAAAGTAATTTACGAAGGTGCAATTCCGAATAACTTCGAAAGTGCTACAAGTGTTGTTGTAACCGGCAAATATCAGGATGGTTACTTTCACGCAAAGGATATTCTAACCAAATGTCCGAGCAAATATGAAGAGAAAACTGCAAACTCTTCATTATAATTAGCATTTAAAAATTTAGAATCAGACTTGAGGTATAGATGGTAGGAAGTATTATACTTACACTTGCGCTTGCATTCAGCATTATCTCTATGATAATGTATTTTCTTAATTACAGAGGATACAAAAACACTCTTGACTATGGAAGAATTGCATATCACGGAATGGCAGTTCTGGTTATTGCTGCTTCTGTTTATCTGTGGTACGCAATTTTAACGCACCAGTATCAGTACAATTACATTTACAGCTACAGCAATAATGATTTAAGAAATCTTGGAATATTCCAGCTTGCATCTTCATTTTGGGGAGGTCAGGAAGGAAGCTTTATGCTTTGGCTATTGTTAACTTCTATCGTTGGAATTATTCTTCAATCTTATGCCTCAAAAAGAGGAGACCTCGAACCGCGCGTGATGGCTGTTTTCACACTTGCAACTTCGTTTTTACTGGTGATGGTTTCACCTTGGTTCAAAAATCCTTTTGAATACATTTGGGTTACACCGGTTTTTGTAAAAATTGAACACATTAACTCACAATTTTTTAATCTACCCTTCGTACAACAATTCTTTTTTACAGATCAAAGTACGAACCAGGGCTTTATTCAAGTGAATAAGGAACTTGCGGGTTTACTTTCACAAGCTGGTGTTTCTGTGAATGATTTCATTATAGATGGAAGAGGATTAAATCCACAACTACTTAATTTCTGGATGCAGATTCATCCGCCAATTTTATTTGCAGGTTTTTCAATGGCTACAGTACCGTTTGCATTTGCAATCGCAGCGTTAATGAAAAACGATTACAGAGATTGGGTTAAGCAAGCTTTCCCCTGGATGCTTGCAGGAATGGGAGTGCTTGGTCTGGGAATAATGCTTGGCGGTTACTGGGCTTATGAAATGCTTGGTTGGGGTGGTTACTGGGCGTGGGATCCAGTAGAAAATTCAAGCTTGATTCCGTGGCTGGTTGGTGTTGCGGGAATACATACTCTCTTAGTTCAAAAGAGAAGCCAGGCTCACGGTGGTATTGGTAAATACGCCAAAACAAATTTAATGTTATGTGTGCTCACTTATGTACTAGTTCTTTACAGTACATTTTTAACCAGAAGCGGTGTACTCGGTGATGCTTCAGTTCATTCTTTCGTTGACCCGGGAATGTTTGTATATCTTTTCCTGGTAATATTTATCGGAACATTTACTTTACTTGGTTTCGGGATGATAGCATTCAGATGGAAAACTTTAAACGAAACTATAAAAGATGAAGAAAGTTTACTTTCACGTGAACTGGCTCTTTTCACTGCGATGATTGTATTGATTGCTTCTGCAATAATTGTTCTGGTTGGAACTTCTGCTCCGATTTTCGGAAAATCGGTTGATACATTTTTTTATAACGAAATGCATCTTCCACTGGCAATCATCATTATGTTCTTAAACGGAATCAGTTTGCTGATCAAATGGCAAAAATCTGATCCGAATGAATTGATAAAGAAGTCAACCTACTCAGCAGTTGGAGCAGTTTTGTTTACTATTTTACTCGTGATCTTTGGTGAAGTTCGTGATATAATGATAATCATTCTTTCGCTTACAACTGCTTTTTCTCTTTTTGTTAATCTTGACATAGCAATTAAAATTGTTCGAGGTAATTTTAAGATGCTTGGCGCTTATGTTGCTCACATTGGAATTGCATTGTTTATACTTGGCGTGATTGGTTCAGCAGTTTATAGTGAAGAGGTGACAGTTGAATTGGAAAAAGGTAAACCGAAGTCTGCTTTTGGTTATGAAATGACATTTACCGGAGGTTATCCAATTGAAAATAACACAAAGTTTGCTTTTAATGTTAATGTAAAAAAAGGAAACTCAGAGTATCAAATTGCTCCTGTTATGTACAGAAGCGATTTTAATAACAGCATCGTTCGTGAGCCGGCGATTCTCACTCTTCTTACAAAAGACATTTATTTTGCTCCTTTAGGTTATGATGAAGGGGGACAGACTCAGAGTCAGCATTCACATAATCATATCTCACTTGAAAAGGGCGGTTCAACTGAATTTGAAGGAACTAATATTACATTTGTAAAATTCAATATGGCTGCTGAAACGATGAAGTTAATGAGTGAAGGAAAAGATTTTCAAATGGGTGCTGTGCTTGAGATTGAAAAAGATGGGAAGAAAACTGAAACAGAATTGCTGAGGAAAGTTACTGATGGTAAGGTTGAATTCACTTCATTTGAATCGGAAGAAATGAATTTAAAAATTGAATTGGAAAACCTCGCCGCCGGTAACATAGATATTGCTGTAACTCCTCTTGATGGTGCTGAAACTGTGAACAAAAATGTTGAATCAAAAAGTAACGAAGTACTAACTGTTACAGCCAGCATAAAACCGTTTGTAAATCTCGTTTGGGCTGGAGTTGCAATTATGGTAATTGGTTTCTTTATTGCAATGACAAGAAGGTTAAAAGAATCAAGAATCATTTCTTAATTACAAATAAAAAAATTAAAATCTAAGTGCCCGTTAGTTTCGGGCATTTTTTTATTGTGATAATTTTTGTTAATTAAATTTACAATGAATGTAAGGTTTAAAATTAAAACCGGCTTCAAGTGAAGCCGGTATATGGTGGTTGTGGTTGAGTCGAGATAGGAAGAGAAAAATCTCTGTATTAAAATCCCCTTTTTTGTGGTCCCCGTTTTTTTTGGTCTCTTATTAAAATTCTTTTTATGTATGATTGGTTTAAGTCAATTGATATACCAGCAGCTATTTAAATCAAATTGATGTCTCATTTAGCGAGTATGAAAAGCCAGTTTTGTCGGTGGGCATAGTTACAATTCGAATAAAAGGAATTTTTTTAATGTTGAGTTTTATTTTGAGATGCAAGGAATGTCGCTTTGAAAAACCTTCCTGTAAATATTACGCAAAAGATTTTTTTTGCTGACGAGTTCAAATTAAAATATGTATGAAGAGAATTAACTCGTCGAATCTGACGTGAATTATTTTATTTAACTATCTGAAAATAATTTCACCAGGTTGAACTTGAAAAATTTTCTTTTTAGATAATTCATCTAAAAAAGTGCTGACGAATGATAGTAAAGATTGAGTAGTAACTATTATAATATTTGAAAAAAAATTAGCGTTACAAAAATTGTGTAAAGAGGAGTAGAAAAAAAGAGAGCGTTTACCTAAATAAGCAATAAAAAAATAAGGAGGTAAACGCCCTATGAATCGTGCAAGCGAAAATAA
>JACAFA010000301.1 GCA_013388525.1 Ignavibacteriaceae bacterium
TTAGTTGTATCATAAAATATTTTATAGTAACCAAAATCTGCTTCTGTGTTTTTGTTCCATCTCAGAGTTACAATGTTGCTGTCAACTCCTGCAGTTAAGTTAACAGGAGTTCTTGGTGGGAGATCAACATAAATATAACTTTCTCCGTAAGGACCGCCATAAAGCCCGATGTCGCTTCTTGTGCTGTCTTTATCAAGAATATTCGGATCACCTGCATCAATCAAAGGTGAATATTTCTGAAGATGAAAATCAAGTTTTCCCTGAGTTGTATCATCATTTACTACCATCGGACCAACAGAGAGATTTGTTGTGTCTGGTGTGAAACCGGAATAATTAACTTCATTATTCCATACATTGTTGTACTGAAATACAAGATTCTGTGTTCCCCAGGCTTCTACTCCACCTTTTGCGTCTGTAACCACATTGTTCTTTAATTTATGATTGGGCCCTACACTTAATCCGTAATACAGAATATTTCCTTTGGCGTAATTATTTTCTATCCTCAAATAGTTACTACCGTTAGTATAAAGACCATATACTGCTAAATCTGTATAAATTAAATTATTATAAACCCAGTTTGAATCAGAAAAGTAACTGTGAAGAAAAATACCATCTGAGCTGCTTACCATTTTTATTAGGTTGTTTCTTATGGTGGAGCGGGTGCCTGGATTTTTATAGATACCGTTAGCTCCATTATTAACCTCGATATAATTAGAATCTATAACAGGTTTGTAGTTGAAACTACTGGCCTGAATATTTATCCCTCTTCCGCCTGTAAAATCAATGTATACAATATTTTTCCTGATTATAGAGCTGGAAGTCCATGCGCTGATACCTATTCGATTATTTAAGCAAGTATTTTTATATACTGTTGGGCTAGATGCTACTAGAATACCATTGATTGCATTAGAAATTTTATTATAAGTAATTAAACAATCACCTCCACCAGCAATACCATCACCAATATCAGAATTATAGGAAACAAGGATATAGAAACCTTTAAATAGACATTTATCAACAACTTCCACCGCATGAAAACTTGATGATACAATATTCCTTGTATCTATCCGACAACTATCAGCACCTGCACCGATAAGTGCCAAACCCGGTATCATAACAACCTGTTCTTCATAAACTCCGTTGGCAACGTAAATGGTATCGCCAAATACGCAAATGTTAATGCACTTTTGTATGCTGTCGGCGGCAGTCTCCCAGGTGGTGTAGGGTGGTATGCTAAGCCCGGTTTTGCTAACGTAACGGACTGTAGCACTGCCTTCGGCAAAAGAAAAAAGATAAAAGATTAAAGTAAAAAGTAATAGGGATATATTTATTCGCAGGCGGTGATTCGCTCTTTGAGGGGGTGCAATTTCAAGAGAACATTTATCGGGTTGCATAATGGTCTCCTTTTTTTTACTTACAACTTAAGAAATTATTTTGAGAAAGACGAGAGGAAATTTACAAGTGTTAAAAAATTAGCGTTACAAAAATTGTGTAAAGAGGAGTAGAAAAAAAGAGAGCGTTTACCTAAATAAGCAATAAAAAAATAAGGAGGTAAACGCCCTATGAATCGTGCAAGCGAAAATAA
>JACAFA010000162.1 GCA_013388525.1 Ignavibacteriaceae bacterium
CAACAGTTCAGTCAAGAGTATTGAATTGAATGGAGTAACCTATCCGGTAACAGTAAGAGTAGAGGGAATGGATATCAGATTGATGGATGAAACAGGCAAGGGAGTAAATGTAAATCTGAAGTCAGGCGAAGAAGTAGTAATCAGTGATGGAACAATCCGGAGGCTTAAGGTAAGCGGAGAGTTACTGCCAACAGTATATTCATTAGAGCAGAACTATCCGAACCCATTCAACCCGAGCACGGTGATCGAGTTCTCATTACCAGTGGATGTAAGTAATGTAAAACTCTCGATCTACAATGCATTGGGAGAGAAGGTAGCAGAGTTAGTGAACAGTTCATTAACAGCAGGAAAATATCAGTATCAATGGAATGCACAGAACGTTGCAACCGGAATGTACATTTATGAATTACGAACTGAGAATTTTGTCTCGGTAAAAAAGATGGTTTTGTTGAGGTAAATAATTACAAATTAAAGGCGGTCTGCTGAAGATCGCCTTTAATTCTAAATTAGTTGAACTTTTCTTTTATTTTAAATCAGCAGGTATTAAATTTCATGTGAGGGTTAAAATATAATCAATAAAAAATTATTGAATATTCAGAATACACTGAATCCTAAAAAATATTTTATGATTTTAGTGCTATATAAAATTTCATTTCAAAAAATCTTTCATCCATTTGGGATTATACTCCCTACTATAATTAACCTATTTTCAAATCATAATAAATTGGAGGTTGCTATGATTAGGATTAGGATCCGTCATCTTATCTTGCCTTTCTAACTGCTTTACAGGCGTTCTGTAATTGTGGTCAACTGTGAAGCATTATATTTTTTTAAATAGCTATTTCGTTAATAATTTAAACTATCTGGAGGGCAATATGAAAAAATGTATTCACTCAGAAATTTTTGTCATAGCTATAATAGTTGCATCTATAAGTTGCTTTAGTATCTATGCACAAAATCAAAAATCGAAAAACAACCCGCCGGTCATGCAAAAAGTAACACAAGTTCCTGCTATTCAATCCGATAATACCAGAGATATATTATATGATCAGACTTCCGGTGTAACCGCGAATGCCTATACATCTCAGGATTTTGAAACAGCTTATGATACATATGATAATCAAATTGCGGATAATTTTACTGCAACAGGAACGTGGACAATCAATCAGATTGTAGTAGCTGGCGATTACAGTGTAGCTGGACCGGCAAACGGATTTAATATTTTCTTTTATTCAAACAGTGGTGGAATTCCCGGGGCAATAGTTTATTCAGCTATGAATCAACCATACAATTATGATGGCTTAGGAACTTTTACAATAAACATTAGCCCGGCAGCAGTTTTAACTGCAGGTGATTATTGGATTTCAGTTCAGTGTCGTATGGATTACGGTACCGGTGGACAATGGTTTTGGAATACTGTATCAGGAGCTTATGGTAATGTAGCTCAGTGGCAAAACCCTGGTGGTGGTTTTGGAGTTGGTTGTTTAACCTGGGCTCCAATTACTGGTTGTTTAACTGCTGCAAATACAGATATGTGTTTTGCATTAAATTATATAACAGGTCCTGGTCCGGCTACAAATCCTGATCCGGTTAATGGTGCAACCGGTGTATCAGCTCCAAATGTAACATTAAGTTGGACGAATCCTTCAGGGACGACTTCCAATGCAGTTTATTTTGGAACAAGCCCGGGAAGTTTAACACAGATTTATTCAGGAACTCCGATCAGTTCAATTGGTCTTACAGGATTGAGCTATTTCACACAATATTACTGGCGAGTTGATGAAACTGATGGAACTGGCACAACAACAGGCCCGGTGTGGAGCTTTACAACTATACCTGATCCCGCTGGAATTTCTTTGCCATATACACAAACATTTGATGCCAGTACTTTTCCACCGTACTGGACACAGTCGTCAACAGACTGGACTATTTCTACAACTAACGTTGCTGGAGGTACACCAAATGAAATGAAAGCAACCTTCTCTAATTTCATTGGAACAACTAGACTGATTGTTGGACCAATTAATACTGTAGGTTATACTAACCTCAATTTAGCTTTCAGGCATTTTTATGATGACTATGCAGCCGGTGTAACAATGAAAATTCAGTCAAGCTTAGATGGTAATACCTGGACCGATGAAGCATTTAGTATTATTTCAGGAGGTGGTAATCAGGGTCCCGCTCTGGTAAACGTACCTATTGCTAATAATGTTGGCTCAACAACATATATTGCATGGGTGATTGATGGAGATCACTATCAATATGATCTCTGGTATATTGACAATGTAAATATAACAGGTCCTTGTCCTGTTACTGCGCCATCAAATCCAAGTCCGGCTGATGGTGCAACTGGTGTGGCAATAACAGGTACCAGTTTAAGCTGGACAAATGGTGCTTCAACAAACGATGTTGAAGTTTGGTTTGGTCCACTGGGCAGTGTTACAAAAGTTTATGATGGACCTGCTATTACTACCTGGCCATTGGGAACATTAAATTATTCTGTACTTTATCAGTGGAAGATTGTTTGTAAAAATCCTGTATGCTCTGTGGAAGGACCATTGTGGTCATTTACAACAATGCAGGATCCTTCATTGATATTCTTTGAACCATTTTATGTTTTAACTTGTTGGTCACCAATAGGACCGTTGGGAACTACTAACTGGAGTTTATCAACTACTAATAATGCTGGTGGTGGTGCAGCTCCGGAGCTTATGTTAAGCTGGACACCTTCATTTAACGGTCTCTCACAGTTACTTTCTTGTAATATAACAACAACAGCAGTAGGTCAATTACATAATCTGGAATTGAATCATTACTTAAATTTTTATGCTAGTCCTGCACCAACAATGGGTATAGGAATATCTTATGATAATGGTTCATCGTTCACCACTATCTGGGAGTTTACACCTACTAGTAATGTCGGTCCTGAAACTATTCAGGCAACCTTTACTCCAACAGCCGGAACGTTCCAGCTAATATTGTATTGCAGCGGAGATTCATATAATATCAACTACTGGTATGTGGATGATATAAAAGTTGGTTTGCCGCAACCTAATGATGTCGGGACGGTATCAATTGATATGGCGTATGTTAATCCTGGAACAGTAGTACCGAAAGCCACTGTTAAGAATTTTGGTACCAACACAAATTCATTCACAGTACAGATGACAATTACGGGTGGTTATACATCAACAAAAACTGTAACAAATCTTGCTTCAGGGGCTACACAGCAAGTATCATTCGATAACTGGAACGTTAGCACAATTGGGCAATACACGGTAAATGTCTGTACACAGTTAGGAACAGATACAAATCCAACAAATGATTGTAAAACGAAAGATGTTACGGTTACCAATTGGTTCTTTGGAAGTCTTATTCCAGGAACTACATACATGGGAGGTAGTGCAAGTTATGTTTCTGGTAGTACGGCCTATCTATTCAGTATCGGAGGAAATACAATTTCCGGTTTAGCAACAGAAGGATATAAATATAATGTAAATACAGACACCTGGACAGCAATCGCACCTTTACCCGAAGGAAGGCTTGTCTTTGCAACTGCAGTCGTTGGTGATTATTTATACGTTATTGGTGGTTATAATACCGGCGGTGTTTCCCAATCAACAGTATACAGATATGATATTGTAGGCGATAGTTGGACTAGCGTAGCTTCGTTACCGGGAATTTTAGGCTGGGGTAAAGCTGCTGTTTACAATAATCGTATTTATGTTGCTGGTGGTTATAATGATGTAACTGTGCAATCAACTGTTTATGTTTATAACGTTGCGACTGATACATGGTCAACTGCTACATCAATGCCCGCTGAAAGATTCGGAGGTGCATTCTCAGCTACCGGTAACAAACTTGTATATGTTGGTGGTGCAGATTTAACACTGACATATAATACAGTTTTTGTTGGAACAATTGATGGAACTGACCCGAATATTATCAGCTGGACAACTATGATGAATCCTTATCCTGGTACGAACAAGATAACAACATCTGAAGTGTTATTGAACTTTACAGCTTCGGCAATTAGCAAAAAAAATCCTGATGAATTTCCTGATGCAGTGCCCTATCCACCTGGAACAATGTATAGATTTGATGCTGCACCCTGGGGAACAGACGGAATAATAGTAGCAGGAGGTAGTCCAACAGCATCTTGGATACCAGCTAACCCTAATCCTTGTTATTCATATAACCCGACAACAGATACATGGACACAGAAAGAAAATGTTCCTATTCCAATTCTTGGTGCTGCATTAGGGTCAGTTAATACTGGAAGTGTTTGGAAACTTGTTGTTGCTACTGGCTACACCGGTTCTGTCGTTACAGACGTTACTCAAGTATTTACTGAAAGCGCAGGAGCTAGCACATTCCAGTTAACAGTTAATGTAGCCAATGGATGGAATATGGTATCAATCCCGGGCTTACATCCTGTAGATCAGAATGTAAATACCTGGTGGCAATACAGAGATCCGGGCGCTAACGTGTTCAAGTATTCCGGTGGATATCAGGCAGTTTCTTTAGCAACACCAGGAACTGGTTACTGGATGAAACACGCTGGTGCAAGAACTTACAACACAGGTGATGAATGGCCGGCAGGTGGAATTCAGATAGTTGCACACGATCCGATACCGGGAACACTCGGATGGAACCTGATAGGTGGATACGAGACAAGTGTAGCAACATCAGGAATGACAACAACACCTCCTGGATTGATAGTATTTCCATTATACAGATATTCAAGCGGATACCAGGTAGCAGCAACATTAGATCCTGGATATGGATATTGGGTAAAACTCAGTGGAGCCGGACAGATAAACATCCCGAGTTCAATGGCAAAAGGCAGTGGAGAAATATCAGAATACTTTCCAGAGAATTGGGGAAGAATAATACTAACGGATGCAAGTGGAATAAATTATACACTATATGCAGTGAATGGACAGGTTGACTTAAGCCAATACGAATTGCCACCTGCACCACCAGCAGGAATGTTTGACATCAGATATGGAAGCGGAAGGATAGCAGAAGACATCAACAGTTCAGTCAAGAGTATTGAATTGAATGGAGTAACCTATCCGGTAACAGTAAGAGTAGAGAATATGGATATCAGAGTGATGGATGAAACAGGCAAGGGAGTAAATGTAAATCTGAAGTCAGGCGAAGA
>JACAFA010000083.1 GCA_013388525.1 Ignavibacteriaceae bacterium
CCCAATTCACCGAGTTCCATCCTGAACTGGATTGGTTTACAATTAAAGGTGAACACGTTGAAGTCCATTACCACAACGGGGCTGAACGAACAGCAAAAGTTGTGGCTAAAATTGCAGATGAAGTTTGGGAACCGATTTGCTCACTTTACGATTACGAACCTGATAAAGTTCACTACGTAATAAAAGATATTGATGACTATTCGAACGGTGCTACTTACTTCTTCGATAATAAAATTGAAATATGGACAAGTGCTCTCGATTTTGATTTAAGGGGAACTCACAACTGGCTTCGTAATGTTATTTCGCATGAGTTCACACATATGGTTCAGATACAAGCTGCGATGAAACTTTCCCGATCAGTTCCAGCTGTTTTCCTTCAGATGATTAATTACCAGGAAGAAAGAAGACCTGACCTTCTTTACGGCTATCCCAACTATGTTATCTCTTATCCTATTGCAACTGTAAATGTGCCTGCATGGTTTGCTGAAGGAACTGCGCAGTATATGCGTCAGGAGTTTGATTATGATAACTGGGATTCTCACCGTGATATGATTTTGCGCAGCTATGTTCTTGATGGGAATATGTTAACCTGGAACGAAATGGGAGTTTTTGGAAAAACAAGTCTTGGCAACGAATCAGTTTATAATTCCGGATTTGCGCTCACGAGATATATCGCTCAGAAATATGGTGAAGATAAAATCAGTGAAATCACAAAAAAGCTTGGCAAGCTCGGCAACTTCACGATTGATGCAGCGTTTGAAGATGTGCTGGGAAAAGATGGAAACGAAATTTATACTGAATGGCAAAATTATCTTGTTGAAGATTACACAAAGCGAACTGAAAAAATTAAATCGAATTTAGTTGAAGGTGAAAAAATTGCTGATAAAGGTTTTGGAAATTTCTATCCAACTTTCAGAAAGGATGGTAAGAAAATTTATTACATCTCCAACAAATCATCTGACTACTTCAGTCCTTCTTCAATCTTTGAATACGATATTGAAACAAAAGAGGAAAAAGCTTTAGTTGGGGGAGTTCGTTCAACTTATAGCTGGATACCGGGACAAAATAAAATTCTTTACTCAAAAATTACAGAGGATAATCCGGACTGGTACAATGTTCACGATCTTTTCATTTATGACATTGACGAAGATGACGAAATAAGATTAACAAATAATCTTCGTGCAAACCAGCCGAATATTTCAAATGATGGGAGTAAAATTGTTTTTATATTTCAGAAAGATGGAACGACTAATCTTGGTGTGGTAGATATTGACGGAAGCAATTTTAATGCACTGACAAATTTTTCAAATGGTGAGCAGGTTTACAATCCAAAATTTTCAAACGATGATTCATTCATTATCTTCGATTATTCTTATCATCAAACAAGGGATATCGCAAAAGTAAACACTGATGGAACCGGATATGAATTTGTAATCAAGACTGAAAAGGATGAAAGAAATCCGGTCTTCGATAAAAACGGAAATATCATTTATGCTTCTGATGAAACCGGTATTTACAACATCTACTCTTTTAATCCATCAACAAAAGAAAAGAAGCAGCTAACTAATGTAATAGGTGGTGCTTTCATGCCTGATGTTAATGATGATGGTGAATTGACTTATTCTGGTTACACTTCTACTGGTTATAAAATATTTTACATAAAAAATGAAGAGCAAAAAGAAGTCATCCCAACTGCAAGTTATGTATGGAGAAAAAATCCACCTCTTGATATGAGCAAACCAAAAGGTGACATTGATCAGTTTGATATTGCATCACTTAAAAATTTTAACGACTACGAAACTCCTGAATACACTAAAACAAAATACAGCGGCGCTTTTTCAAGTCTGACCTTTTTTCCTTTTATAAGATTTGATAACTACAACACTGAAAACACTTTCTGGCAAAGGATAAAACCCGGACTATATGTGACATCGAATGATATGCTTAATCG
>JACAFA010000211.1 GCA_013388525.1 Ignavibacteriaceae bacterium
GATCTTGATAAAATATCATCGGGACTTGCAAGACTAATCGTAATGCTGTCTATATCCATCATTGCATGTTCTTGGATTCTGAAAGCCATATTTTATCTCCTAAGTTCTATTAAAATTCTTAAATTAAATAATTAGTTAATCGTTACATCGAGCCCTAATCCCTGAAGCTCTTTAATTAATACATTAAACGATTCAGGAATATTCGGTTGTAATAAATTATCACCTTTAACAATTGCTTCGTAAGCTTTTGCTCTACCAGCAACATCATCACTTTTTATTGTTAAAATTTCCTGCAGAGTATAAGCTGCACCATAACCTTCAAGTGCCCAAACTTCCATTTCTCCAAATCGCTGACCACCAAACTGAGCTTTACCGCCAAGTGGTTGTTGTGTAATTAGAGAGTAAGGACCTATTGAACGTGCGTGTATTTTATCATCAACAAGGTGACTAAGTTTCATCATATATATGTATCCACAGGTAACTTTTTGATGAAATTTATCTCCTGAACGACCATCATAAAGATCAGTTTTTGAACCTGATTCAAGACCAGCTTTTGCCAGCCATTGTTCAACGTCTTCAACTTTAGCTCCATCAAAAATCGGGGTTGCGAATTTAACACCAAGTTTTTTTCCAACCCATCCGAGAGCAGTTTCATAGAGTTGTCCGAGATTCATTCTTGAAGGAACACCAAGCGGATTGAGAATAATATCAACCGGAGTTCCATCTGGCAAGAATGGCATATCTTCAACAGGAACTACTTTTGCAACAACTCCTTTATTACCGTGTCTTCCTGCCATTTTATCTCCAACAGAAACTTTTCTCTTTTTAGCAACGTAAACTTTAGCAAGCTGAACAATACCCGGAGGGAGTTCATCACCACTTGCAATTTTTATCTTTTCACGTTTATAGTCTTCACCAATTTCTGCCAGTTTATCAAAATAGTTTTTAAATAATGTTCTTACGTGCTGATTAGTCTTTTTACTATCGAACCACTCAAGAGTATAATCAAGCTTTGTTACATCTTCAATTGAAGAAAATGTAGTCTCCTTGATAACTGTATTTGCTCTGAGTGCAACAGAACCATCAAGATCACGAATACCGGTTGTTACCAATCCTTCACAAAGTTTAGTTAGCTTCTCAACTAATTTTGCATAATGTTCCTTTAGACGATTGTTATACTCGTGCTCAAGTGTTTCAAGAAAAGCTTTTTCTGATTTTTTAGATTCAGCATCTCTTTTCTTTCTGCTGAAGAGTCGTGTTTTAATTACAGTACCTCTTAGTCCCGGAGGTGCCTTCAAAGAAGCATCTTTAACATCGCCAGCTTTATCTCCGAAAATAGCTCTGAGGAGTTTTTCTTCAGGTGTTGGATCGCTCTCACCCTTCGGAGTAATCTTTCCGATGAGTATATCGCCTTCTTTAACTTCTGCGCCTTCTCTTACAATACCATATTCATCAAGATTCTTGACCGCTTCCTCGCTTACGTTTGGAATTTCTCTTGTTAATTCTTCTTCACCTCTTTTAGTTTCACGAACCTGTAATTCAAATTCTTCAATATGAAGTGAAGTAAAGTCATCATTTTTAACAAGATTTTCACTTAGTATTATCGCATCTTCAAAATTATAACCACGCCATGGCATAAATGCTACGAGAACATTTCTGCCAAGTGCAAGTTCACCTTCATCTGTGGCTTGACCATCAGCAAGTACATCACCTTTTTCAACTCTCTGACCTTCAACAACATAAGGTTTTTGATTTATAGAGGTTTCCTGATTTGTACCATGAAACTTAATCAGGTTATAAGTTACTCTTCTTACATCATTAAATGATGTTATTGCTTCTATACTATTTGGATTGATATCATATCTAACCGTAATCTTATTCGAATCAACATATTCAATAACACCACTGTTTTCTGCAACAATTATTGATCTTGAATCACGGGCAACCCTTGCTTCCATACCAGTTCCAACAATCGGAGTCTGAGGTTTTAGTAATGGAACCGCCTGACGTTGCATATTCGAACCCATCAAAGCTCTGTTAGCGTCATCGTGTTCAAGAAAAGGAATAAGTGCCGCAGCAGGACTAACAATTTGTGCAGGGGCAACATCCATATATTGAATTTGATCAGGAGGAACAATCGGGAATTCTCCTTTAAGTCTTGACTTAACTCTTTCCTGAACAAAACGTGACTGCTCGTCGAGCTCAGCATTTGCTTGTGCAATAGTATAAATATCTTCCTGCTCAGCACTAAGGAATTCTACTTCTTTAGTTACTTTTCCTTTATGAACTTTTCTATATGGAGTTTCAAGAAAACCGTATCGGTTAACCCGTGCATAAATTGTAAGTGAAGAAATCAAACCGATGTTTGGTCCTTCAGGAGTTTCAATTGGACAAAGACGTCCGTAATGTGTATAGTGCACGTCTCTAACTTCAAAACCAGCTCTTTCTCTTGTTAATCCACCAGGTCCTAAGGCAGACATTCTTCTCTTGTGAGTTAGTTCGGCAAGAGGATTAGTCTGATCCATAAATTGTGATAATTGATTAGTGCCGAAGAATGCATTAATAACGCTTGTTATTGTACGAGCATTTACCAAATCTTGCGGAGTAAAATTTTCAGTATCGCGCATGTTCATTCTTTCTTTGATAGTCCTTGCCATACGCGCCATACCAACATTAAACTGCTGACTAAGTTGTTCGCCAACCGTTCTTACTCTTCTGTTACCAAGATGATCAATATCGTCAACGGGTTCATTTCCATTTTTCAGCTTAATCATATATTTCATAATTTCGATAATATCCTGAATAGTAAGCACAGTAGTTGTTTCAGGAATATTTAATTTCAGCTTGTCATTCATACGATGACGACCAACATCACCAAGGTCATATCTTTTATCATTAAAAAACAATTTTTCTATAAGCTGTTCAGCTGTTTCTATATCAGGTGCTTCACCGGATCTTAGCTGTCTGTAAATAGCAAATAATGCTTCTTCTTTTGACTGAGAAGTATCTTTCTTTAGAGTATTAACTATAAGGTCCTGCTCAGGAGAAGTATCACGGGAAAGAAATCTTATTGTTTCAACCTCAGCTTCTTCCAACCGAACCAAATCTTCCTCGGTAAGAAAACTACCACCACTGAGAAAAATTTCACCTGTTGACATATCAAAAACATCGCTTGCAATTGCTCTTCCAATGTAAGAGGATAAATCAGCTTTGCTTACTTTCACCTCTTCTACGAGATTAAAAAGATTTAATATTTCATCATTGCTGGTATAACCAAGTGCGCGCAAAAGAGTTGTTGCAGGAAATTTCTTTCTTCTGTCTATGTAAACATTAAGTACAAAATTTATATCTGTTGCAAACTCAACCCATGAACCGCGCAAAGGAATTATCCTTGCAGAGTAAATTGGGGTTCCATTGGGATGTACAGTTTCTGAAAAAGCTACACCGGGGGATCTGTGCAACTGCGAGACAACTACTCTCTCTGCACCATTAATTACAAAAGTTCCTTTCTCGGTCATGAATGGTACACTGCCAAGATATACTTCCTGCTCAACACTGTTAACGAATTCCGCTGTGTCAGGGTCCTTAGCTGACAATCTCAATTTTGCCTTCAGAGGTGCAGCGAATGTTAATCCTCTTTCCATGCATTCTTCAACAGAAAATCTTGCCTTCTCGACACTATAATTAATAAAATCGAGCCGGTAATTTTCTTTATTGTCGAAAATCGGGAAGTTATCTATAAATACTTTTTGAAGACCTTTATTCTCCCTTTCTTCAGGTAGTTTGTCGAGCTGAATAAATTCTTCGAATGTTTCTGTCTGGATATTCAACAAATCAGGAACATCCATAACAGATTTTATAGATCCAAAGGAAACACGGTTACTATTCAATTATCCTTCTCCTTTAATTAAAAAACTTAATTTTTCTAAGCATAAAAATGCTCTTTCCTAAACGCAAAAAGCGATAGAACGGAAAACCGTACTATCACTCTTTACAAAAAGGATTTTAATATCGGCTAAGAAATGATTATTTCAACACTACAGTAGCGCCAGCTTCTTCAAACTCTTTTTTAAGTTTTTCTGCTTCGTCTTTTGAAATACCCTCTTTAACAGTGCTCGGGGCGCCATCAACAAGATCTTTTGCTTCTTTTAATCCTAAACCGGTATGTGCTCTTACTACTTTAATTACATTGATTTTTTTCTCGCCAGCAGATTGCAAGACAACTGTGAACTCTGTCTTTTCCTCAGCAGCAGCAGCTTCTCCAGCACCTGCCATTGGTCCTGCCATCATTACCGGTGCAGCAGCAGTTACGCCAAACTCATCTTCCAGAGCTTTCTTAAGTTCTGCAGCTTCCATAAGGGACATGCCTTTTATTAAATCTAATGCTTGTGTTACTTTTTCTGACATTTTATACTCCTGATTTTATTAACAATCGTGAAAAAAAATTAAGCTGCTTCTCTTTGAGATATTTGTTCAATAACATTAACAAGATCTCTCATAACAGCATTGATTGCTCCCACAATTCCTGATACCGGAGAATTGAGCGAGCCCATTATGCCTGCAATTAATTCAGTCTTAGTTGGCAATGTAGCTAAAACTTTTAACTGACTGCCATCAAAATACTCTCCCTCAATATAGCAGGCTTTTAGAGAAAGTTTTTCCTTATCACCAAAATACTTATTGATGATTTTTGCCGGTGCAAGAGGATTTGTTGTTGTGAAAGCAAATCCAGTCATACCGGTTAAGTGATCTGCAATTTTATCGTACTTACCTACTTCATTCAGAGCTCTTTTTACAAGTGTATTTTTATATACTTTGTATCGAACTCCTTCATTACGGAATTGATTTCGAAGAGAGCTAATGTCTTCCACATTAATCCCGTGATAATCGGTCAGGTAAATTGCAGATGAACTCTCGATGAGTTCTTTTATCTCAGATATTATTTCTGATTTTTCGTTTCTGTCCATTTTACTCCCGTTTCAATATAAAGTTAACAGGTCGGTTAGAAGCATTTATTTTTGAGTGCGTAAACTTTTTTAAGCCTGACGAATAGTATATTCATCTTTAGAAATTTTCAATCCAGGTCCCATAGTACTGGATAAAAACAAACTCTTAACATATTGACCCTTGGCAGATGCAGGTTTCATTTTTATTATGGTATTAATGAATGCTTTAGTATTTTCAACCAGTTTATCAGTTTCAAAATTTAATTTACCAAGTGTGGTGTGAACAATTCCGGTTTTTTCAACTCTGAATTCAATTTTACCAGCTTTAATTTCCTTAACAGCCTGAGCAACATCCTGGGTAACCGTTCCACTTTTTGGATTTGGCATTAACCCCTTTGGTCCAAGAATTTTTCCGAGTTTACCTAATTCACTCATCGAATCAGGAGTTGCAATTATAACATCCACATCTGTCCAACCACCTCTTATTTTTTCAAGATAATCATCAAAACCAGCATAGTCAGCACCTGCATCCAAAGCTTCCTGAGCCTTAGCACCTTTCGCAATGACAAGTACTGAAACCTGCTTTCCTGTACCATGAGGAAGAGAAACTGTGCCTCTTAACATCTGGTCAGCCTGGCGGGGATCTACTCCAAGACGAATAGCACAATCCAGTGATTCAACGAACTTCACCTTTGAAGTATCTTTAAGTAAAGCAATAGCTTCGTGAAGTGTATATTCTTTATCCTTTTTTACTTTCGATTGAAATTCTTTTTTTCTCTTTGTGATTTTCATTTTAAAGCCAAGATATATTTAGTTCAAATAATTATAAATTTAATCTTCAACTGTCAAACCCATACTTCTTGCAGTTCCGGCAATCATACTCATTGCGTGATCAATATCGAATGCATTTAAGTCCTTCATTTTAATTTCAGCTATTTCTTTCAGCTGAGCTTTGGTTACTTTTCCAACCTTGGTACGATTAGATTCTGCAGAACCTTTTTCTACTTTGGTTAACTTTTTCAGAAGAACTGCAGCCGGGGGTGTTTTTGTAATAAAGGTGAATGATTTATCCGAATAAACTGTGATAACAACGGGAATAATCATTCCATCTTTATCCTGAGTTCTTGCATTAAACTGCTTACAGAACTCCATAATATTAACACCTTTTTGGCCAAGCGCTGGTCCCACCGGTGGAGAGGGATTAGCCTTACCTGCAGGTATTTGTAATTTTATAAAACTATCAATTTTTTTTGCCATAATTGTTTACCCTGATCGAATAAAATTTATTTTTCTAATTCTGCCTGAACAAAGTCGATTTCAACCGGAGTTTTTCTTCCAAAAATTGAAACCATAACTTTCATTTTCATTTTTTCTTCATTTACTTCCTGAACCGTTCCACTAAAATTGTTGAATGGTCCATCAATAATCTTAACAAGATCACCGCTTCTGAAAATAGTTTCCATTCTTTCGGTACTCTCATTCTGAGTTATCCTGCCAACTATCCGTCTCACCTCTTCCGGTTGAAGAGGATTTGGCATGTTACCGGTTCCAAGAAAACCCATAACAGATTGAGTTCTGAGAATAAATTCTTTTACCTGATTATCAAGTTCAGCCTGTACTAAAATATAACCCGGAAAAAAATTTTTCGTTCTGCTACGCTTTTTACCGTCTTTAACTTCAAAAACTTTTTCCGTTGGAACCAGTATTTCTTTAATCTTCGACTTAAGTTGCTCGTTTTCCTGAAGTCCGGTTTCTAAAAACTGCTTTACTTTATTCTCATGCCCGGAAAAAGTTCTAACCACATACCATTTAGCTTCCATCAATCTTACCTTTTAAAAAATTCCCTGCATAACCTGACTAATAAGCATATCAATAACATAAGCAAAGCCTGCAAGTATAATACAAACAACAATAACAATTTTCGTAGATTCAAAAAGTTCAGCCTTTGTTGGCCAGGTAACTTTTTTCATTTCTTTAACTACATCTTCAAAAAAAACTTTTATTTTTTCTTTCATATAACAATCTACTTTTTTTGTTGCACGTCAGGAGGGACTCGAACCCCCAGCCTGCGGTTTTGGAGACCGCTGCTCTAGCCAATTGAGCTACTGACGTATTATTTAGTCTCTTTAAATATTACGTGCTTACGAACAACGGGATCATATTTTTTATATTCAACTCTTGCAGGATGAGTTCTTTTATTTTTTGTTGTCGTATATCTGTAACCGGTTCCTGCAGTACTTTCTAAAGTTATAATTTGTCTTATATTACTTTTTGCCATAATAAATTTACTCCTAAAAAATTTTTTGAGCTGACGACCGGGATTGAACCGGTGACCTCATCCTTACCAAGGATGTGCTCTACCAACTGAGCTACGTCAGCGAATAGTAGAGCGGGAGACGGGACTCGAACCCGCGACCAACAGCTTGGAAGGCTGTGACTCTAGCCAACTGAGTTACTCCCGCTTAAAAGCAAACAGATAACATTACAATCAAGAAAAGAATTGAGCGTAGAAATTTAAGCAAAACCTGCAACTTTTAGCCAGAAATAAAATATCAATTCAATTTTGAAAGTAAGATATAAGGAGAACTATAAACTAAATTAGCTTTAATGAAAAACTATAATCAAAACCCGTGGGCGGCGAGGGATTCGAACCCCCAAAGGCATTCGCCAACGGATTTACAGTCCGCCCCGGCTCTCCAACTCCGGCGTCCGCCCGATTTTTCAAAAATCGAGCATCAAATATATTTCATGGGTGGTAAAAATGCAAATAATTAGCAGTTCAATATTTAATCACTTAATGTTTCCACAATTCTCTGTCTAAACTGCGGTATTGGATAGCTTCACTGACATGCTGTGGCAGTATATTTTCCGAATTGTCAATATCAGAAATTGTGCGACTCACTTTCAAAATTCTATCATAAGCCCGCGCTGATAATCCGAGTTTAGTCATTGCCATTTTCAGCAATTCCTCACCAGAACTATCTAATTTACAATATTTTCTAACTTCCTTTGATCCCATATCAGCATTATTAAAAATATGCTTTACATCCTTAAATCTGTTTATCTGAATTTCTCTAGCCTTAATTACCCGCTCCCGGATAGTATCTGATTTTTCTGCGGTTGATTCAGTGGAAAGTTCTTTGTACTTAACTGCCGGGACTTCAATATGAATATCAATTCTATCTAACAACGGACCTGAGATTTTTGCCATATATTTTTGAATCGAAGGAGGCGTACACGTGCATTCTTTATTTGGATCTGTAAAGTAGCCACAAGGACAAGGATTCATCGCTGCAGCAAGCATAAAATTAGCCGGAAATTCTAATGAAAGCTTTGATCTACTAACTGTAACTCTTGAATCTTCAAGTGGTTGTCTTAAAACCTCAAGCACGTTCTTTTTAAATTCGGGCAGTTCATCAAGAAAAAGTACACCATGATGAGCAAATGAAACTTCACCCGGACGAGGAAAACTTCCTCCACCAACCAATGCTGCATCAGATACTGTGTGATGGGGGCTTCTGAATGGTCTCTCGGTTATTAAGGCTGTATCTCTTGGTAAAATTCCTGCAATACTATGGATCTTAGTCGTTTCTAATGCCTCATCAAACGTCAATGGCGGAAGTATGGTCGGTAATCTTTTAGCCAGCATAGTTTTTCCTGAACCCGGAGGACCTATCATTAATATATTATGAGCACCTGCTGCAGCAACTTCCAGTGCTCTTTTAACATTTTCCTGTCCTTTAACATCTGAAAAGTCAAGGTGATACTTATTTACTCGTGAAAAGATTTCTTTTCTGTCTGATTTAACAGGAAAAAGTTCACTAGTTCCATTTAGAAAATCAACCACTTCATCCAGCTTTCTAACACCTAAAACATCAATATCATCCACTATTGATGCCTCAATAGATGACTCAATCGGCAATACTATTCTTTTAATGCCTTTCTTTCTTGCTTCAACAGTAATTGGTAAAGCTCCTTTTACTGGTCTCAACTGACCATCCAGAGAAAGTTCACCAAGGAAAACTGAATCATTCAATTTGTCGGATTCGATTGATCCCGTAGCAGTAAGTAAGCCAATTGCAATTGGTAAATCAAATGAGCTTCCTTCTTTTTTAATATCTGCTGGGGCCAGATTAACGGTTATTTTTTTGAGAGGATATTCGAAACCACTATTTTTTATTGCTGCAGTAACTCTTTCGCGGCTTTCTTTGACAGCGCTATCCGGTAAACCGACAATAATAAAACCGGGGATTTGCTTTTCAACATTCGTTTCTACTTCAACTAGATAAGCATCTATTCCATAGGTTGCACTTGAAAGAATTTTTGAAAGCATAAATAGCAGAATTTAATTTTTTTTCATTGAATAATAATTCTTTCAGCTTATCTATTTTGCAAGGATCATTTTTCTTGTCTGGGAAGAAAGCGGAGTAGTTATTTGATATAAGTATATCCCGGAAGTAAAAGCGCCCGCATCAAACTTAAATTGATGAACACCCCGGGCTAAATATCCTTTATGTAGTAATGCGATTTCTTTACCTGAAAGATCAAATACTTTCAATTCAACATCAGAATCAATAAGAAGTTCAAATTCAATTAATGTGACTGGATTAAATGGGTTTGGATAATTTTGTCCCAGAATTACATCCTCGATAATTCCCTGCCCGACTTTTACAGCATCTGAATAAACTACCGAACCATCTTTGTTTACTTGTTTAATCCTGAAATATAAAATATCAGATTGGTTCAATATTTCACTGATCAAGATGTAAACTTTTTCTTCGCTTTTATCAGCAGGTTTTTTACCAGCCTCTTTAAATTCACCATTTCCAATTGCTCTTTCTAAAATATAGTAATCTGCATCTTCGTAACTCCCACCCTTCCACTCTATTTCATAAAAGTTATTTAAAAGTTTTACACTTACTTCAGGAGCTCTTGGAAATAAAGGTGCATCTGATTTAGCGAATCTTATCTTTTCATAAAAAATGGTTTGATTTGAAAGATTATTAACAAGTTCGTTTTCTGAAAAATTCATTTGGAAGATTACACTTGAACTATCATCTGAATAATCAGGATAATTTTTATTTCTGCCAATAGCATCGTAAGAACTTTCCAGATTTACAAGTCTCAGTTGATCTAAATAAAATTCACTATTCGGAGTTTCATTCTGAAAATGCAATACTAGATTATCAAATTCCAGATAGTTATTTACTTTAAATCGGGACAGTTCCTGTCCGTCACATAAAAATACTATTTCAGAAGTCTGTTTTTCTAAAATGAAGTTGAAGTGATACCAGACATTTTCCGAAATGAAAAATGGTTTGATTGCTAACAATTCATTATCGTTGGAACTAATCACAATCATTTGATTGCTGCTTAATGACAGGAAGTATTGGGTTCTGTTTGTTTCCCAATTTATGATTTTCATAAATGTGGAGAACGAATTTTTAACTTTAATCCAGAATTCAATATCCAGTTTATTTTCGAAATCGTAAACCAAAGGGATGTTCAGATACGAATCCTGGCTGAAAGCAGCAGCATATTCCGCAGTTGGAAACTTCTGATAATACTTAAAAGATAAATTATAAACGTTTTCCTTTTCCGAAAAAATTTTACTGTCTGAACTTTTCAGATATTCCAATAAATCTTCTCCATTTAAAAATTTTCCAAAAAACTTCAGACTGTTCGGCTCGGATTGTGTTGAACTTAAAGTAACTATAAATTGAAAATAGTTTGCATCCGAAAAATGAATCGTATCGTTTAAATCTATACTAACTTTTTGAAATAGTGCAGAATAATCCTGTATTAATTCAGAATGTATCGGGACCTGCAGCTTTGTTTCATTAGTTAATAACTCTACTTTATTTATTATTAAAGAAATTTCCGGCAAGAAATAAATATTTAGTCGGTCTGTTTCGGGAAATTTTTTGGAAGTAATTAATGATATTTGAAAAGTTCCATTCGCAGGAATGAATTCCGGAACGAAAGCTTTGAAGTTATCTTGTGCAGTTGCCCCTTCAATTGCAAATAACAGCAAAAAACACAGCATTATGTTTAATTGTTTAAACATACTTCTGTAATTAACGCAATTAATTTGATTAGTTCAACTACTTATATTGACGGAGAAAATTTATTCGATCCTGAAGCTCTTTAACAGGCACTAAAAGTTTGTCTTTACCATAAATTGCCTCTTCACGATTTGTGAAGGCTAATTCATAATCTTTGCTCATTACAATAGCTTCTTCCGGACAAACTTCTTCACAAAATCCACAGAAAATGCATCTTAACATATTAATTTCGAACTTTTCAGGGTATCTCTCTTTTTCTAATTCAGTCTCTGCAGCCTGAACTTCAATTGCCAATGCGGGACAAACTCTTGAGCATAATCCACAAGCAACACATCTCTCAACACCATTGTCCTCCTGAACCAAAACAGGTCTGCCACGATACGAACCAGGAGGATTAAATTTTACTTCAGGATATTCCATCGTGAATTTTGGTTTAAACATTGTCCGGAGTGTAAGAGATAAACCTTTTACTATTTCAGGGATGTAAATTTTTTCCCAGAAATTCAAATCTTTTTTTCGTCTTCGTTTAATTTTGGTTTCCATTTTAGATTAAAATTTTTATTCAACAATACTATTTAACACAAATCGAATCAACATAAAATTCTTTACAAGCCAAATATCATAATCAATGCAGCAACCCAGATAATATTAACTAATGATAATGGAAACATGACTTTCCATCCAAGACTCATTAGTTGATCATACCTGAAACGAGGCAAAGACCATCTTACCCACAGGAAGAAGAACAGTAATGCTGCCATCTTAAATAAAAACGCTCCAAAGCATAAAATCGTTTCAAGTACTGGAGAGAGTCCCAATTTTTCAATGTAGGGAATTTGCCAGCCACCCAGATAAAGTGTAACGATAAATGCACTTGCAATTATCATATTCGCATACTCGGCAAGGAAAAATCCTGCAAACTTCATACTGCTATATTCAGTATGAAAACCTCCAACAAGCTCCGGTTCAGCTTCGGGTAAATCAAATGGCAATCTATTGGTTTCCGCAAAAACTGATACAACAAAAGTTATAAATCCAATCGGTTGTAAAATTGCATTCCACATCCAGCCTGATTGAGCTTCAACAATTGCCACAGGTCTTAGCGATTCAGACAAAAGTAAAACTCCGGCAACAGAAAATCCCATGGAAACTTCATAAGAAATCATCTGGGCAGAAGACCGAATTCCACCAAGCAAAGAGTATTTACTTCCTGAAGACCAGCCTGCAAGTGTAATTGCATAAACTCCGAGAGACGTCAGCGCAAGTATAAACAATACTCCCATATTGACATCGGCAACAACAAGAGAAATCTTATAATTGCCAATTTGTAAATCCGGTCCGAATGGAATTACTGCATAAGTAGATAATGCGACAAGTAAAGCAATTACGGGTGCAAGCGCATGAATTTTTCTATCTGCGTTGTCAGGAACAATATCTTCTTTTAAAACGAGTTTGAATAAATCTGCAAAAGGTTGGAGTGCTCCATGCCAGCCAACTCTGTTCGGACCAATTCGGTTCTGTGCCCAGGCACTAACTTTTCTCTCGAAGTAAACTAAATATGCAACCGTTACCAGCATAACGCTTACGATAAGAATTATTTTTATAAGAGAAACAATTACAATTTCCAGTATACTCATTTTTAATTTACTTTAACTTTATTTGAAATTTCTGTTTTTATTTTTGCACCGAGTTCGCCTATTATATCGTAGTCTAATCCTTTAAAGGCATCAATAGAGTTTGTCATTTCAGCAAAAACTTCTTCAGACATATTATACTTTAATTTACCGCCCATTGCCTTCGCAATTGACGATAGAATTTTCCACGTCGGGAGTGCATCTATTTTTTTACCGGAAGCCCATCGATCCCATTTAGTTCCAAATTTATCCAGCCGGCTCATATTCATTCCATCAAGTGCACGATCAAGTTCAACAACAGCAACAGCGGGACGAATTCTCTGAACTACACCATTAATATTTACAAAAGTACCGTTCTTCTCGGCATAAGTTGCTGCGGGAAATATCAAGTCAGCCAGTGCAGTACTTCTGTTATGATTTGTTGAATGCATTATGAATAATTCGAGATCGGCAATTGCATTTTCAAACTCAGGATATGTTTCAACAATGTCATCTTCAATCAGGTATAAAGCTTTTATTTTTTTCTCTTTAATCGAATTAAGAATTCCCTTAATGTCAGAACCAGTTTTTGATGGCTGAACACCAGCTAATTCAGCACCGAGTGAATTTGGAGTTATGTCTTCTGTTCTAAGTATATCATCAGCAAAAGATGGATCAATATGCCGGATGAAATCCAAATTATTTGTTTGCAGAACTGTACGCGCAAACTTTGCAGCCAGATAATTATCTTCACAGGTTGCAAAGGGTGAACCAATTACTGCAATCTGATCCGGCTTGAAAGATTTTAATTTTGATACAGCTTCATTGATAGCTTCATCCCAACTTGTTTCAACTAATTGTCCATCTTTTCTTATCTGAGGAGAATTAATTCTGGTTTCAGAATTTACAAATTTGAAAGTGTTTAATCTTCCGTGATCACACATCCAATAGCTATTTACTTCTTCATTATGACGTGGAGTTAGTCTGAGTATTTCATTATTTCTTACCCATATTTCAATGTTGCAACCTCTTGAACATCCAATACAAATTGAGTTTGTGGAAGACATATCCCAAACATGTGCTTTGAATCTGAAATCTCTGCTGGTTAATGCACCAACAGGACAGATATCTACAACGTTCATTGAATACGGATTGTCCAGTTCTTCACCTGGATAGGTTACGATTGTAACTCTGTCACCTCTTTGAACAAAAGTTAGTTCAGGATCTTTGGCAATTTCTTCGCAGAACCTGATGCATCGGGAACAGGAAATACATCTTTCACCATCAAACATTACTCTTGGACCAAGCGGAACTCTTTTATCTTTATGAACTTTTTCTTCAACAAATCTGCTTTCACCAACGCTGTATTTATATGCATAATCCTGAAGCTTGCACTCACCTGCTTCATCGCAAATCGGGCAATCGAGAGGATGATTGATAAGCAGAAATTCCATCACGGCATTTTGTGCAGCAACAACTTTATCAGATTTTGTGTGAACAACCATTCCTTCCGAGGCAAGTGTTGAGCAGGCAATAACAAGCTTGGGCATTTTTTCAACTTCAACAAGACAAATTCTGCAATTACCGGAAACTGAAAGTTTCGGATGCCAGCAGAAATGTGGTATTTCAATTCCATGATCGCGGGCAGCTTCAATTATTGTTTGCCCGTGTTTGAAGTCGATTATTTTTCCATCAATATTAATTTTCGGCATAATACTTTTAGTTTTAAAAATTATTTTGTTTCAGACTTAAGAATTACCTTAACAAGTTTTGAATCATTCAACAATTCATTTGCGGTTCTTTGAACGTCTTCAGTTGTTATCTTATCAATTTTAGAAAGATATTCATCTATGGAAACAAGTCTGTCGTAATAAAGAATAGAGTTTGCCATACGCATCATACGGTTGGTTGTACTCTCCAGACTTAGTAAGATTCCACCTTTTAAATACTCTTTAACCTTTTTTAGTTCCTTTTCAGAAATAGGAACCTCTTTTAATCTTTTAAATTCCTTGTATATTATTTCAATAACCCTTGAGTATTGATTCTGGTTAGTTGAAAAGTAAACACCAAAAGCTGAAGTGTCATAATAAGAGTTCAGGAAAGAATTTATCTGGTAAGTTATGCCAAGCTTTTCCCTGACTGCTAAAAATAATCTTGAACTGCTTCCTTCCCCCAGTAACGCAGATAAAAATCTGACAGGTACTCTTCTTTTATCATTGTAGCCGTAAGTTGCCCGACCGATAATTGTGTGAACCTGCTGAACATCTTTTTCAATAAAAGTATCTTCTGCTTTCTTAAATTCAAATTGTTCTCTGCTTCTTCGGTGTTTCGATTCTCTTTCAGTTATATATTTTTCTGTTAACTTAATCAGTTCATCGTGCTTTATATTTCCTGAAGCAACTATCAGCAATCCATCTGTATTATAATTTGATCCATGGAAATTAAATAAGTCATCCGAATGAAAATTTTTTATATTTGCTTCTTTACCAATAACAGGAAAACTAAGTCTGTTTCCGCTGAAAATTATTTCTTCAAACCTATCATAGAGAAGCTCTTCAGGATTATCATCAAGGTCCTTCAACTCATCAATTACAACACCTGCTTCTTTTTTTATATGATTTTCTTTGAAGAGCGGATTTTGTATCAAATCAGATAAAACACTAAATGTTCTGCCAAGATTTTCTGTTAAACCTTTTGAATAATAGCAAGTGTGTTCTTTAGAAGTGAAAGCATTCAGGTAACCGCCATACGATTCAATTTCCTCAGCGATCATTTTAGCTGAACGTTTCTTGGTTCCTTTAAATAACATGTGCTCAATAAAATGAGAAATACCATTGTTACGTAAAGATTCATCGCGGGCTCCAACGTTGAACCAAAAACCAAGAGTAAAGGATTGAACGTGCGGAATAAATTCAGAAACTATTTTCGTTCCGCCGGGAAGTGTTGTTAAGTAGTAATTGTCCACAGATTTTGCTGATTATAATAGATTTTGAAGGTAAATATAAGAACAAAAGGAATAACGGGAAATGAGTCAATTGTTAAATTGTTTTATTGCTTTATTGAATACAGGTTAATAGCAATTTAACAATACAACAATGCTGCTCAGAAACCTTAAACTTCCACACTCTTCGGATATTTTTTTAAATACTTCTGAAGAAAATCTCCGATAGCTTTATATGCTTTCTCAAGAATTTTTTCATTTGGAAGAAATACAACTCTGAAATGATTAGTTCCCGACACTTGCCCAAATCCGCTACCCGGAACTACAACTACACCGGTCTCTTTAATTAGCTGAGCAACAAAATGTGCATCCGATTGAATTCCGTGAATTCGAGGGAAAGCATAAAATGCACCTTCGGGTTTTACACAGGAAATACCTTCAATTGAGTTGAGCATTTCAACTGTCATATTTCTTCGTGAAGTCAGTTTCGCATTTGCTTCAATGAGATGCGACTGATCGCCTTCCAGAGAAATTTTTATTCCATACTGCTCGGGATGATTTGC
>JACAFA010000221.1 GCA_013388525.1 Ignavibacteriaceae bacterium
CAGCACTTTGTGCTTCGCCATAATTTAAGGAAGGTGAAGTTCCGGATCTTACTAATTGTCCAGCGATATGATTTCCCGCTCTAGAGTTTTTCAAATTCTCAGCTATTTTAATTACTAATGCTGCGAATTCTATTAATCTATCTTCAAGATCATATTTCTTATTATTCTCTGTTTTCATAATTCACTTGTCATTCTAATTCGTTATTCGAAATTCATTATTCGTCATTCGATATTCAAAAACGAAATTCTCACGCAGTTAAATTAATTAAGTCATATCTTGTGATAATATCTGTTACGAGCCCAAAATCACTTACAAGAACCGCAGCATTTTCTTTAAGAAGATTTTTTACTTCCGATATTTCTGTCTTCGCATCTATTATTGGAAAACTTTCTTCCATAACTTCTTTGATCAATGAATTGTAAAGAGTTGGCTTATCAACCAGCTTTGAAAGCAATCGTCCTTCTCTTATTGCACCGATGGATTGTTTCCCTCTCATTACAGGAATGTGCGTGTAGCCGGTTTTTGTAATCAGTTCAAGAACATCTTTTACTTTATCGTCTTCTTTTATTGAAACTATTTCTTCAATACCGAGAGCTTTTTTCCTGTCAGAAATATCACGGAGAGTTCTAACTTCAGTATCGAGCATCCGGTTTAACTTCAACCAGTCTTCATTGTGGACTTTGGACAAATATCTCTCACCTGTGTCGCAAACAATGAAAACAATAACATCATCTTTGGTGCAATGCTTTGCTGTTTCTAATGCAACGTGAACAATTGTTCCGGTACTACCACCGCAGAAAATTCCTTCTTCTTTTGTTAGTCTTCTTGCTGCGGCGAATGAATCTTTATCACTTATGTTTATAATTTTATCTATGTATTGAAAATGAACATTCTCCGGCAAACAGTCCTGCCCGATTCCTTCAACTAAGTACGGAGTTCCTTTAATCATTTCTCCGGTTTCTTTGAAATGTTTAAATATTGAACCAAGCGGATCAGCACCGATAACCTGTACGCTCGGATTTTTTTCTTTCAGGAATCTTCCGGTTCCACTAATAGTACCGCCCGTTCCGATACTTGAAACAAAATGAGTGATTTTTCCATCCGTCTGCCGCCAGATTTCCGGTCCTGTTGTTTTGTAATGAATTTCCGGGTTGGAAGGATTTGAATATTGATAAGCAAAAAATGAATTCGGAATTTCTTTGTGTAATCGTTTTGCAACATTCACATAATATTCCGGGTCATCGGGATCAACGAGATTTGAAACAACGATAACTTCCGAACCAAGCGCTTTAAGGTAATTAATTTTTTCCGCACTAACTTTTGATGTAACAACAAAAATACATTTGTATCCTTTTACTGCTGCAGTAATTGCAAGACCAATTCCTGTGTTGCCGCTCGTTGCTTCGATGATTGTTCCGCCGGGTTTGAGAATCCCTTTAAGTTCTGCATCTGCAATCATACTATAACCAATTCGGTCCTTCACACTTCCGCCCGGATTGGCAGATTCCAGCTTAGCAAAAATCTGAGGCTTTAATCCCTTATTAACTTTATTAAGTTTTATTAGTGGAGTATTGCCAATCTGCTCAAGTATATTATTTTTGAATTCCAATTTTATGCTCAGTCTAAATATATTGTATGGCAATTTTACTCAATTGAATTGAATGAAAAAAGTGAAAAAAGTTTTGGAATATATTAACTTTCTTAAGTTGATAAAATCCTATTAAGTTTTTTAATGATTAATCAAAAACAATATTTAAAGGGAGTTTCTATGTCAGCTTACAATTTTTTTTCCTTTTCTGTTCTTCTTTTCTTATTCTACTTTGGTTGTGCACAACAAATGGAATCTGATAAAAAAGAGACAACTGAAAATAAAACCGAACAAACTGCACAGCCTTTAGCAGATAATAGTATGACATCACTTGATTGGGATGGTACATATTTCGGTGTAGTTCCTTGCGCAGATTGTGAAGGAATTGAAACTACAATTACTCTTGCAAAAGATTTCACATATAAAATCAAAACAAAATATTTAGGCAAATCTGATCAGGTTTTTGAAAAGTCTGGTTCATTTACCTGGAATAAAGCAGGAAATACAATAACATTAAATGATGCTGATGGAAAAGAAACCACAGATAAATATTTTGTTGGAGAAAATCAGATTACACAATTAGATTTAAGCGGAAGCAAAATCACCGGAGCTTTAGCTGATAAATATATATTAAAAAAATCTGAGAAAGTTTCATTAACAGATACTAAATGGAAATTAATTGAATTCAGAGGGAAGCCAGTTCAATATAGCAATCCTGAAAGCAAAGAAATATTTATTCAATTATCATCAGAGGACAATAAAGCTTTTGGATTTAGTGGCTGCAATACTTTTCGCGGTTCATATGAACTAAAAGATGGGAACAGAATTTCATTTTCAAAGATGGCTACTACTCTAATGGCTTGTCCTGAAATGGAACTTGAAAGAGATTTTATGAAAGTGATAGAAACTGCTGATAATTATAATTTCGATGGAATAAACTTTGTGCTTAATCGTGCACGAATGGCACCACTTGCAAGATTTGAAGCTATGAAATAAAAATCTAATCCAATTTATTTTAGTTAAGATGACATCTCCGATTGAGATGTCATCTTTTTTTATCGAAAAGAAAACCCCCTCAAAAACTCTTCCGCGCTCATTCTCTTTCTTCCTTCCTGCTGGAGTTCGAGAATTTTTAAGGCATTTACTCCGCAGCCAATTATTAAATCTTTTTTAGTCTGTTCAATCTGAAATGGTTTCAGATCAATGTTTTCAATGATTTGGGTTTTATAAATCTTAATTACTTTTTCGTTGTAAATAAAAAATGCTGCCGGATGCGGTGATAATCCTCTTACAAGATTATGAATTTCAGTTGCAGATTTATTCCAATCAATCAAACAAATTTCTTTTGTAATTTTTGGTGCGGGAGAAGCAAGTGAATTATCCTGCTGTTTCAACTGATAATTTCCACTTTCAATAAGATTAACCGTATCAAGCACCAGTTTTGCACCGAGTTCACTCATCCTGTCGTGCAGAGTTTCAAAATTATCTTCGGGATATATTTCAACTTTCTCCTGAAGATAGATATTCCCCGTGTCAACTTTCTCAGCAAGTTTGAAAGTTGTTAACCCGG
>JACAFA010000037.1 GCA_013388525.1 Ignavibacteriaceae bacterium
AGTTCAGACAGGAGACTGAAACCTACGTGAGTTTTAATTTTTCTACATTCCCAAATTTTCAGAATAATTTTTTTCAATTTCCCATCTTAGAGGATGTTCTTCAATATATTTTCTTATCTGATACAATTCTTTTTCATTGCGTATGATTCTGTCATAAAATGATTTTTGCCAATTAAAATTTTTAGTGCCTTTAAGTTGAGTCCTAATTCTCCTTGTAGAGTAGATTTTAATTTTCCTATTACATCAGATAATGTTTTTATTTTTGTAGGAATATTTTTTTCTCTATTCGGATCATTGTCAACAACAATAATAATATGTATATGATCTGGCATAATTATGTAGGAATCAATTTCAATGTTATAATACTTTGGTAGATCAATCAGAATATCTTCAACAATCTTTCCAAATTCAGTAAGAATATTTTTACCATCGATGACTTTGGAGAAAAATGCTTTTCTTTCACTAAGGCAAATAGTAATAAAATAGAAACCGAACTGTGAATAATCATATTCTTTTAATCTTGTGCTTTTTCTTTTAGGTAAAAGTTTCATAAAATCAAATCAATAAATCTAATTTTATTTCTCTTCGGTTCAGACAGAAGTCTGAACCCTACAATTATTTAAAATCATCTATTTAATATTTCCTTCAATGCATTTACGCAAGCTTCAATATTTTTTTCATTCGATGAATAACCCATTAAACCAATTCGCCAGATTTTGCCAGCAAGTTCTCCAAGTCCAGCACCAATTTCTATGTTGTAGTCATTGAGTAATGACGTTCTGACTTTAGTTTCATCAACTCCTGCGGGAATTGAGATAGATGTAAGTTGTGGAAGTCTTTCATCCGCTTTTACGAATGGCCTCAAGCCGATTTTCTCTAATTCAGAAACTAACTTTTCTCCGTTAGCTTTGTGTCGCTTCCAGGAATTTTCTAATCCTTCTTCTTTAAGAATTAACAAAGCTTCGTGAAGTGCATAAAGTGAATTGATTGGTGCCGTATGATGATAAGCTCTTTTTGTGTTTCCACTCCAATAGCTGAGAATAAGATTCAAATCCATAAACCAGCTTTGAACTGGTGATTTTCTTTTCTTGATTAATTCAACTGCTCTTTCATTAAAAGTTACTGGAGATAATCCGGGCGGGCAGGAGAGACATTTCTGAGAACCGGAATATGAAACATCAATATTCCATTCATCAATTAAAAGCGGGATACCTCCGAGCGAAGTAACAGTATCAGCAATGATTATGCAATTATGTTGATGAGCAATTTCAGTCAATGTTTTAATATCAGTTTTGGCGCCGGTGGAAGTTTCAGCGTGTACAAATGAGCAAATATTTATTTTATGATTCTTATTTAATGTTTCTTCAAAAAGTTCAGGATCAATAGCTCTTCCCCATGGCATATTCATAACAACAGCTTCAGCTCCGCATCTTTCAACAATACTTTTCATTCGTCCACCAAATACACCGTTGATACAAACCAAAACTTTAGAACCTGGTTCAACTAAGTTTACCAAACAAGTCTCCATTCCAACAGAACCCGGACCAGAAACAGAAAATGTAACTTCATTTTTTGTCTGGAAAGTATACTTCAGCAATTCTTTTATTTCATCCATTAGTTCAATGAAATTTGGATCAAGATGACCAATTGTTTGTCGTGCCATTGCATCTAAAACTCTGGGATGAACATTTGAAGGTCCAGGTCCCATTAAAATTCTATTTGGTGGAATGAAAGAAGTCATTTTAATCCCTTAATCAATTATTGAAGCTTTCTTTAAAATCATTTTCAATTCAATTACCTGTGCTTCACTTAAAGGCTCAAGCGGAAGCCGTGGATTGCCACCATAGTAACCTAACAGATCCATTGCAGCTTTTAATCCGGCAACTCCGAATTTTGAGGTAATTGCACGGTTAACCGGAATCACCCTGTTCTGTATTTCCAAAGCCTCTTCATATTTTTTTTCAATACATAAATCATAAATACTAAGGCAATCGTCAGAATCTATATTAGCAAGGGCAAGAATTCCACCAACAGCTCCAGCCATCAAACCTGAATATAGAACAGAAGCCGTACCCACAATTATCTTAAAACTTTCCGGTACATTTGATGCTATCTCGGATATTCTGGAAGGATTTTCAGTGCTATCTTTGAGCCCAATAATGTTTGGATGTTCAGCTAACTTAATGATTGTTTCCGGTTCTATATTGACGTTGGTGAACTTTGGAACATTGTAAATAATGATGGGAATCATCACGCTTTCTGCTACTTTAGTGTAATAATTAAGAAAAGTATGATGCTTCATTTCACTTTTGAAAAAGGATGGGGTAATAACTAAAGCATAGTCGGCTCCATTTTCAGCAGCCTGATTTGTGATAGAAATAGTCTGTCGAATTGAGTCGGAACCAGTACCAGCAATTAATATTTTTTTAGTTTGCTCCCGGACTACAGAAACTATTTGTAGCTTTTCTTCTCTGGTCAGGAATACACTCTCTCCATTAGAGCCGAATAGAACATAACCTGAAAGATTTTTTCTTTCATACCTTCGTAAATTTTTCTGAAGCATTTCAACTGAAAGCTCATCATCAACGAAGGGTGTTGTCAGCGGTGGATAAATACCACTTAAGTTACTTTTCATAAATCATTATATTTTATAAGATAATCTATTTATTAAAAATATTTTTTAATACAAATAAAACATTCGCAGGCCGCTCTGCAAGTCTTCGCATATACCACGGATACCAGTGTTCACCATAGCTGATCAGCGTTCTGATTTTATATCCTCCAGAAGCTAGTTTGTACTGCTCTGAAGTTTTAATTCCGTACAGCATTTGGAACTCGAGCTTTTCTTTCGGAAGTCCGACTTTTTTAGCTTCTTTTTTAATGTGCTCCTGAAGCAAAATATCATGAGTTGCAAACGCTACACGAATATCTTTTTTCATAATCTGATTTAATAGAAATTCTGATAATAAAAGATAATTAGCATTAACTTGGGAGATATTCTTAAATGCGACAGTTGCAGATTCCTTATAAGCACCTTTGACTAATCTTATCCATGGATTTATGTCAACCAGTGATTTGATATCATCCATAGTTCGGTAAAGATATGCCTGAAGACATAAGCCAACATTATTATACTTCTCCTTAATCTTCCGATAGAATTCGATTGTCTTATCAACGTAGGAACTATCTTCAATATCAATAAAAATATTATTGTTTAATTGCTTTGCTTTATCTGCTATCTTTATGAAGAGTTCAAGCGTTTTATCGAATAATAAATCAAGACCGATATGGGTCAGCTTTAACGATATTTCAATATCAAGATTTTCCTCGTGAATTCTTTCAAGAAGATACATATAATGTTGAGAGTTGATTTCAGCTTCTGCAAGTGTAGTAATGTTTTCGCCGAGATGCGTAAAAGTAGTCGGGATATTGTGTTTAAGCAGTTCTCTTGTTGCAATAATGGCATCCTCAACTTTTTCACCAGGCATAAAGCGTTTTAAAGCTTTTTGGACAAACTTCAGTTTTGGAACACGGCTTTTCAACAATTCATTCTTCGACGCCCAAAGCAATATGTTTCGACTTATTCCCATTCTTTTATAAAATTTTTGAATAATTCTCTAAATAAAAATATTCATTTTAAAGTTAATAAAGAGAGTGGATTAGAATTTTCATTATGTTGGCTGTACGTTGATTGCTTGGGAATCTACTTTAAACAAAGATGCCGGATCGAGCCTGTTTGGAGCAGACAGGTCCGGCATTATGCATATAATTATAAACCTGGCCAGAGCCAGCCGAATATTCCTCCCGTGAAGAGAGCGTAAATCAATCCATCGAACATTGATTTGAATGTTGCCGACCAGTTTTTATTGAACCAGATGCTGTTTTGCAGCAATGCTAAACTGTATCCGGCAAATGCGGTCACTCCTGCAAATCGAAATACTGAAAGGTAATGTGCCCCTTCAGAGAGTGCACGACCTGCCACATAAGCAGCGAAGACTCCAACTATAATTGAATAGACAAACCAAAGAGTAAGTTCTTTAGCCATAGATGATGATTCTCTTTTCTTAATTGTCATCAAACCCACAGGACCTTTTTTTAATTTTTCCAGGAATTCCTGTGAACTCATATCCTTCATATCTTTTGGACGTGGAAAATGATAATCACCTTCCGGAATATTATATTTTCGCAAATCGTCCAGAATATCCTTTTCGGATGGGAGTTCTTTGTAATCATTGGCGTGATAGCCAAGTGCCATATGAATAATTGAGCTGAGTATAAAAACGGCAACTGCTGAAAGAAGTATTGGCAGCCAAAGAGACATGATCGGAACCATAGCATAACCTCCTATTAGTTAATGAATGTTAATTATTCCCTCTGGGGTTAAAATAAGAAAATTAATTTATCTGTGAAAAATGTGATTTGAAGTTTATTAAGTAGTTAACGATTTTAGGGTGGTTGCTCAGTTGTCAAGTTGCTTTATTGATTTTCTATCAATTCAACAATAAATCAAAAAAAACAATTTTTAAGATCAATAACTATTTTGTTCAGTTCTTCTGATTATCTCTTCCTGAAGTTCAGGAGTGAGATCGACAAAGTAATCGCTGTAACC
>JACAFA010000051.1 GCA_013388525.1 Ignavibacteriaceae bacterium
ACAACCGGTTTTACATAGATTGAAAAAGTCATCTATAATTCCGGACTTGTTTCGGAATCTAACAGTGTTTCTTTCCCTATACTGTTTAAAGAAGGAAGTAAATTTATGATAAAGAAGGTAGTATTGATTATAGTGATTTTATTTGGCTGTTTCTCTATTGCACAGAATAAATACATAACAAGAGAAGAAAAAAATCAGCAATTAAAAAACCGTGAGGATGTAAAAGTAATAGAAGTTGAAAAAGATTTACTCAGGATAGAATATACTTGTGGTAAAGTCTTGTATAAAAATATTTCTGACTACAAGTATCCAGAATCAAGCGCCCAGTATCCAGCTTACTCTCCAACATTCGACAGCACAATAATAGACCTTACAACTATTGATACAACTCTTTATTACCAGAAATACAGCTATTGGACAGAAGTACCCGTCCACAACTGGGAGTTTGATCATTTAGTGATTGGAGATGTGAATAATAATAGAAGAACTGAGCTTTATGGTTCAAGAAAATTTTTCTGGTCCGATTTTGAACCAGTTACTATTTATGAGCTTAATGAATATGGCAACTTTAATTTTAAGTATCAGTATGATTCTGTTTTAATTAGCAGAAACATATATGATGTTAATAAGGATGGATTAACTGAGGTTCATTTATCAATTGGCGGAAATCTTGGAATACCAATGCATCAACGATTCTATTCACAGGAAAGTCAGGATTCATTAGCTGTAAAATTGGATTTTATATTCTCTCCATATACTTATCAGTCCCAACTAAACGACCTTGAAATGGCTGAACTTGATGGTGATGCATTTTCAGATTTGTTGTTTGTCCGTGCGCTTGAACCCGATATACATATCTACGAATATAATCCCGCAACCAACAACTTTGATTCAGTATTTCAGTTTAATGTTTTTGAAGAGCCACCGTGGGCAAATGCTGGTTTTTCAATTTCAGATTTTGATCTTGATGGAAAAACTGATATGGTGTTTGGTACAGGAAAAGGTGCAGTTTATGTTTTGGAAAATGAAGGGAATAATCAGTACACAAATTCCTGGCTGGGAATGGTAGAGACATATCACGCTTATGTTCACACCTGGTCACACGATATTGATGGAAACGGAAAGCCTGAGTTCTGGGTTCTCGGTGATGCCTTTTATAACGGGCAGGCAATAACAAGAATTACAATTTTTGAGACAAATGGAAATAACAGCTACCAGGTTGTAGGCAGGATAGATTTAATTGGAGTATTTTCATTCTATGCTGGCACTATGCAGGCAGTTGATATCGATAATGATGGTATTGACGAAGTTGCGGTTTGTATAGACGAAAATTTCCTGATTTTTAAATTTAATGGCAGCTCTAATCATCATACTTATGAGCTTTACTATATCAAGCAGAATGAGCTTGCTGCTGCTGGAGAGAATAGTGTCTACTTTGGAGCTAGAACTTATGACCTATTAAATAATGGAAAAATTAACATTCTAATATCAATGGATTTCATTAATAAACAGGGCACTACTGGCAGAAGATTTACTCAAATATATAAGCCAGACAGCACATCAAGTGTAAGTGAAAATGTTTTTATTCCAAATACAAATATATTATTTCAAAACTATCCGAACCCCTTTAATCCAGCTACAACGGTTAGATTCAGTTTAGTAGAAATTGAAGATGTTTCGATAAGAATTTATGACATCGTAGGGAAAGAAATAAAACTTCTGTTAGATAAAAATCTTCCCACTGGAGAATATATTGTTCAATGGGATGGGAAAGACGATGAAGGGACCATACTCCCCGGGGGAGTTTACTTTATCCAAATGACAGCCGGAAACTATCGGCAAACAATTAAATCAGTTTTATTAAAATAAAGAGGCAACAAATTGAAAAAAATATTTTTTATAATAGCATTAATATATTCGGTTACCTTCGGGCAATCATGGAATACACCTGTTACAACTACAATCAGTGCATCTTCACTTGATAAGATGGACTTGTTTACAAACAAGGATGGTAACCATCTCCTCATAAAAAATTCTAACGGAAATATTATCTATTACAATTTTAACTCATCAGGAACGGTAGATAATAACAAAACGGAAACTCTGGAATCAAATGGTGATTATCCTGCCATTACGGGATCAAGCAATAAGATCTATGCTATTTATAAATCGGGCATTTACATCAAAGGAAAATACTCAACAAACGGCGGAACAGACTGGACTGCATTATCAAATATTAATGTCGGTTCAAATGCCTGCAATGGTATAGATGCTGTTTATGAAATAGATCGAGGTGTTCACCTCGTTTATGCAATGCAAGATAACTACGAAAACTTTGAAACCTATTATTATCTACTAAACCCTAGTGATTCGTGGGTTAATTATAAAAATGTAACTGACTATGGTAGCGAAGTTGGTGGCGTTCCTTCGGTTACATATTCTAGTAACAGAGTTCACGTTAGCTATAATACACAGGCAGAAACTCCACCCTATATCGGTGTTGGTGTCTCAAAATCCAGAGACAAGGCTGGAACTACTTGGCAGACTCCACAATTAGTTTCAGATGGCGAATTTGGTTTTGCAACTTCCCGTGAAAAACTTCAGGTGAGGGGCAATAAGCTGTTCTGTATATTTTATGATGCATGGGTAGATCTTGGACAGTATGGTTGGCGGATTCAAGTTAAGTCTCGTGATTTAACAGGCTCATATTGGCCTTCTTCTTACACGACTATTTTCTATTATGGTGAGCCAAGGTCCTTGCTAGGTTCAGAAATTACTAGTGATGGAAATTTAAATGTGGTACATGATAATATCGGTAATATCTTACATAAATCTTATAATGGAACTCAATGGAGCAATGACTTTGAGGTTTCACCAGATTATTTAAACTATGAAATGCAGCATCATGGATTTTCAACATTCTCAAATGATTTGTTTGTAATGTGGAAACCAAATAATAGCAACTATATAAAGTATCGTCAATACGATGCGGCTCCTCTTGCAC
>JACAFA010000278.1 GCA_013388525.1 Ignavibacteriaceae bacterium
AACTGATTCCGATCTTAAATTTGTTAAAGCGGAGTAAATCTTAAATGCATACTAACGAATTTACATATCAGAGAAAAGATTTACCTTCCGGCATTTCAAAAATTGGAATGACACTTTTGGTTGTTGGAATTATCCTCGGAGTGGCAGCATTTTTTGTAGATCACACAAGAGCAATCTATAATTATCTGATTGCCTTTACTTTTATGATCAGCATCGGAGTTGGTGCTTTATTCCTGATTGCCCTCGAGTACATTGTCGGTGCAGATTGGAGTGTCCCGATTAGAAGAGTAGTTGAATTTTTCGCAGCGATAATTCCATTGCTTGCATTGCTTGTAATTCCTCTGTTGCTGAATGTTGGTGAATTATTTCATTGGTCTCACACTGAAGCTGTTGCTGAAGATGAAATATTAAAGGCAAAAGCTCCATATCTGAACGTTACATTTTTTATAATAAGAGTTTTTGTTTTGATTGGACTCTGGTCATTGTTCTACTTTTTCTTTATCAGAAATTCTAAAAAACAGGATACAACAAAAGATCAGAAATTAACTACAATCAATATTCGATTATCAGCTATCTTCATTCCGATATTTGCATTCACAATCACCATATCCGCAATTGACTGGCTTATGAGCATCGAGCCTCACTGGTTCTCAACTATAATCGGTGTTTACTTTTTTGCCGGTACTGTTATCGCTGCGCTCGCGGCTGTAACACTTGCAACTGTTTTACTAAAAGAGAATGGTTATCTTCATCCCGCAATGACAAATGATCACCTTTATAGTCTTGGTGCATTGCTGTTCGCATTCGTTAACTTCTGGGGATACATAGCTTTCTCACAATATATGCTGATCTGGTACGCAGATTTACCTGAAGAAACTTTTTGGTTTTTGCAGAAGTGGGAAGGAAGCTGGGCAATCTTTTCAATCGGATTGATCATAATTAAATTTCTTGTACCATACATTACACTGGTTTCTCAGCCATCGAAAATGGATCCTAAGAAATTAAAGTTCATCTCCGTCTGGCTTTTGTTTGCTCATTTGTATGATCTCTTCTGGTTCGTTATGCCTGAAATGGAAGAATTGTCAGGTGGTTATTCATTTAGCTGGATTGATCTTGTATTTCCGATAGCTGTTGTTGGATTAATAATTTTAGTTTTTAATATGAAAGCGAAGAAAGAAAATCTCATTCCAATTGGTGATCCTAAATTACAACGCGGTTTGGATTTTCATTTATAAAAATCTATGGAAGAACTGAAAAAGAAAATATCTGAATTTATTTATGAGGTAAAACAGAATCCCGGAACAATGTTCGGAATTCTTTATCCGTATATATTAATAATCATAGTGATTATTGGTTTATATTATGTGGCGAATATTGGTAACATTGCAATTAATAAAACTTCAGCATTTATACCTGATACTACTGTTGTTGCTGATCTTCCGGTGGTTCAGGCGAGGACAGTTCCTCCAGTTGATATTTTCAAAATGAAAGAACCGACAAATGAGTTAATTCAAAAAGGGAAGGAACTCTACACAACCAACTGTGCCTCCTGTCATAATGAAACAGGTGCTGGTGGTGGTCCTGCTTCAGTTGGAATGAATCCGGCGCCAAGAAATTTTACGAGTGCTGACGGCTGGAAAAATGGAAGAACATTAAGTGCTATCTACACTACACTTGAAGAGGGAATTGAAGGCAGTTCGATGATATCTTACAATTTTCTTACACCTCAGGATCGAATTTCTTTAGCTCATTATATCAGACAGACATTTATGCAAGATCCTCCACAAGATTCTGATGATGATTTATCTGCCTTAAATTCGCTTTATAATTTATCTTCCGGAATGGAAATTCCTGCACAAATACCCGTTTCAGTAGCGATGGAAATTCTTTCAACAGAAAATGCAGCTAAACAGGATAAACTTAATGCAGCAATTAATACTATTGCTTCTGACAGAACTAAATATCCTGCAAAGTTGTTAATAGATATAGTTGACAATGAGAAGCTTGCAATTTCAGCTTTACTTAACTCAAATAACTGGAAAGCAAATGACCAGGCTTTTATTGAATTTTTAAGATATAATGTAAACCAAAATGGTTTTAATTCGAATGTGTTTTTACTTTCTGATACTGACAGGAATGCATTGGTGAATTACTTAAAGCAAATTTTATAATGATGAAATCGTTAATAAATATAATTTTAAGTTTAGCAGTTGTTTCTATTTCATTTTCAAATAATCAGATTGAAATAGGAGTTGATGAGCAATTAGGAAAAAACATTCCGCTGGATGTTACATTCAACGATGAAAATGGAAATCCGGTAAAGCTCAGAGAATTGATAACCGGTCCAACTGTTCTTGCTCTGGTTTATTATTCGTGTCCGGGTATTTGTAACCCACTGATGTTTGAACTAAGCAACGTAATAAATAAATCAGACCTTGAACCCGGTTATGATTATAACGTGGTTGCAATCAGTATTGACGAATTTGAAAATCCTGAAAAAGCATCTGCCAAAAA
>JACAFA010000053.1 GCA_013388525.1 Ignavibacteriaceae bacterium
CATTTGCTAATTACAAATCGATTTAATTTGACTTTCTGAAAAATTAATTGCATAATATATTCAGTAATTCTTCTCTACTACGAGAGAGTAAGAATATGGATTGCTCACTGAACACACTTCTCTACTAACAGCGGACCTTCTCTCCCGAAGCAGACTGCTGCTAAATAACTTATTATTAATTATTTCATTAGGAGGATTTATGAAAAAGTTTCTTGCTCTTTTGTCATTTCTTTTATTCTCACTTTTCATCTGTTGCTGTTGTCAGCCGCAGGAGGAAAGAACTTATACAGATGCTGAAGTTCAGAAGATTTTCGATAATGCTACAAAACTATGGAATGGTGGTGCTATTGATATTGTAGATACCATATATGCTGAACACTCTGTATACCACAACGCAGATTTTATGGAAGCAAAGGGACCTGCAGAAATTAAGAAGTTTGTAAAATGGGTTTATACTGCATATCCTGATTTTGCAGTAACTCTGGATGAACCTATGAAGTTAAAAGACAAAATAGCTATTACATATAAAGCTACAGGGACCAACAACGGACCAGCAGGTGAAAATATGCCTGCAACAGGAAAGCAGATGTCATTCAATGGTGTTAGTATATCGAAAATAGAGAATGGCAAAATAACCGAAGAATGGAACTATTATAATCAATTACCACTATATAGACAGTTAGGTTATAAAATTGTTCTTGAAGAAGAAAAACCAATGGAGAAATAAAATATTTTACTTATTCGCGTAAAGAAGGTTGGGCGTGTTATAAAAAAATCGAATAAATAATTAATATCAAAGAGGGAGATATGAGTTTTAAAAATCTTATGATTATTAAGGCATTAGTTTGTCTTACATTTGGTATTCTAATGCTTGCAGTGCCATATCAGTTACTCTCAATATTTGGAGCAACACTAAGTGATGGTGGAATGTTTACTGCAAGAGAATATGGTGCGGCATTATTTGGTAATTTATTTCTTTGCTGGTTTGCAAAAAATGCAGGAGAATCTGACGCAAGAAAAGCAATTATACTCGCACTTTTTGTTTACGACCTTATAGGTTTTGTTGTAACAACAATAACTGTAATTGCAGGAGTTCTTAATCCTTTGGGTTGGTCTGTTGTTTTTGTCTATTTGTTCTTTACAATAGGCTTTGGTTACTTCTTAGCGAAACCGCCTATGGTTAAGTGATTAGTATAAATAAAAACTTCGGGCACTGTATTTCAGTTAAATGGTACGGTCTTAAAATAATTTTCAGTCTCTGGTAAATACCTCTCTCTCGGAGTAGATGCCTGAGCTAGCCCCTGCCACTAAAAATTGGTGGGGTTTTTATTTGCCAATTACAAACTGATTGTTTTTGACTTTTATAAAAAAATATTTCAAGTTACAAGGAGTAAATTTTTTCTACTCCGAGAGGGAAGGAGTACAGCCAATTACTAATTGCTAAAGACTGCATCCCCAATACTCTCCCGAAGCAGAAGTTTTGAAATTAACTTTTTCAACTTCAAATGGCGGTGTAGCATGAAAAATTTATTTCTTTATTTAACCATTACAATGGTATCAAGTAATACTCTTCATCCTCAGAACTTCTGGCAGGGAGTTCCCGGACCTAATGGAAGTGTAAATCACTACGCAATAAATTCAACCGGATATATTTTTATATTAGGCGGTTGTGGTTTATTACGTTCAACAGATGATGGTGAAAGCTGGACTGGTGTGCAGCCCAGCAATTTTGGTGAAATTTCAATTACTCTTAATTCAAACGATTACGTATTTGTAGGAACTTACGGGGATGGAATTTATAAATCAACGGATAATGGTGGAATCTGGACACAAATAAATAATGGTCTTACAAATCTTTATGTTTATTCATTAGCTACACATCAGAATGATGATATTTACGCGGGTTTGTACCTCGATGTCTGTAAATCAACTGACAATGGAAATACATGGTCACCAACAAATTTAAATGCCATGTTTATCCACGCTATAGATATAAATACGAATGGAGTGATATTCGCTGCTGCTAATACTCTGGGTGTTTACAAATCAACTGATAATGGAGCCACCTGGAATATATGCAATAATGGTTTAACTACTGCTAATTTATTTACACTCAGCATCAGTCCCAATGACGATATTTACCTTGGTACTGTAAACGGAGGAGCGTTCCGTTCTACAGATGAAGGAAATAGCTGGATGCAAATCGGTTTAACTGGTTATGAAGTTCGATGCTTTGC
>JACAFA010000222.1 GCA_013388525.1 Ignavibacteriaceae bacterium
CGATTATATCTCTCGGCTTGATTCCCACTCCCAGAAAATTTTTATGATAATTCACTAATCCGGTAATCTGACCTTAAATTTTTCTTTCAACCTGATCTGCCCAAAGATCAATTCTGATTTTTATAGTGGTATCACTTAAAAGATTAACAACATAATTGTCTGGAACTGCACCATCATTATTAAGTGCTTGGTTTTCCCAGCTTCCACGAGTGATTTTAAACTCCAGCTTTTTACCACTTTGAAATGAAAAGCTTTTCGCCCACTTCCCTTTCTCAATATTGTCAAGTTCAATTTCATTTGGCTGCCAGTTACCTAATTGATCATCATTTCCCGTTAAATAAATTTTTGTTCCTTCAGGTAAACCTTCGGCAATTACTTCGATAGTTATGTTTACATTATTTTGTGAACAGAAGGTAATTACCAGCAATATCGGGATATAAAAACGGAGTAGAAATTTTTTCATACTAATTTGACAAGGATAGTTTATTTTTTATCGGAGAAATAATTTGTTTTAGCCTGAATAAATTTTCTATGAAACTCTTCTTACCAAAAATACTAATTATCATACTGTATTTTTTAAGCAGCTGCTCTGACAGATCGCTTTTTACAGATCCAAATGATCCTGGTTTAGGCGGATTTTATACAATTCTGAGTGGAGAAATCACCGGCAATCTGGTTACAAGTAAATCACCATACTATGTTACAAATAATATATCAATCCGTTCCGGCTCAACAATTTCTATTGAAGCTGGAACAATCATTTTCTTTAAAGCCGGAACAGGTTTGAATATCAACGGTGGAATAAGAGCAATTGGCAACAAAGATTTTCCGATAGTGTTCAAAGGTGTTCGTGATGAATGGAATGGAATTCATTCAACTAATCCGACTGACAGTTTGATTTTTATTTTCTGCAGAATACAGGATATCTATCTTCCGCTAAGTAGTGACTTCAGATATGGAGGCATTGAGATTTCAAACGCGAACCTTATAATTAACAACTGCTACTTTTATTATAATTATGCTCAGTACGGAGGAGCATTATCACTTTTATATTGTAATTCAGAAATCACAAATAACATATTTCAGGAAAATGAATCACTCGATTATGGTGGCGCAATTCTTTCGCAAAACTCCTCCAATAAAATTATAAACAACACATTCTATAAAAACTTCTGCCTTAATTTTGGTGGTGCAATAACAGTAGTTGATCCCGTTTATGAGGAAATTCAAAACAACATTTTCTTTGATAACTTTTCATATCGTGGAGATGCAAGGATTCATTTTGTTTCAGGCGACAGCACAAATATTTTTCAGCAGTATAATTTTTTAGATCCAGATAGTTTAAGTCCGCTCTTCATTTCTTCAACCGATTTTCATCTTCAGGAAAACTCTCCCTGTAAAAATGCTGGTAATCCTTCACCTGAATTTAATGATGTTGATGGATCAAGAAATGATCAGGGAGCTTACGGTGGACCTGAAGGTGATTGGTAAGATTATTCCTTCCTATATTTTTCTTACTTTTGCAATATGAAAATTTCTTTTGGTGAGTTTTGCATTCGAAGTTATGAATATTCCGACCTGGAAGCTTTGGTTAAGTATGCAAACAACCCTAACATTTCTAAATTACTTCGTGATAAATTTCCTTTTCCTTATACAAAAACTGATGCAGAATCCTGGCTTATCCATGCCTGCAACCAGGAAGTAGAAACGAACTTCGCTATTGCAAACGAAAAAGAATTGATTGGGGCAATTGGTATAAATCTTCAGGAAGATGTTAATAGATTTTCTGCTGAAATTGGCTACTGGATAGGCGAACCATTCTGGGGAAAAGGAATTACAACAAAAGCTTTGCAAATATTTTCAGATTATGCTTTCAGAAATTTCAGACTTAACAGAATTTACGCTCATGTATTTGAAGGCAATGTTGCTTCTGAAAAGGTACTGCTGAAAGCCGGATACAAAAAAGAAGCTACTCTGCAAAAAGCAGTATTTAAGGAAGAAAAATTTTTAGACCAGTATATTTATGCAATATTAAAAGAAGAATTACCAGAAGTGAAATGAACGAAGTTATTGAAAATTTAAAGAGACTTTTTAAAGATTGGGCGGATGAGGAAATTATCAGTGTATCTCCAATTGCTCAATCGGGTTCGTATAGAAAATATTTCAGGATAACCGGCAAAGAAAAAACTGCTATCGGAGTTTTTAATCCTGATAAACGAGAAAATAGTGCGTTCATTTCGTTCACAAAACATTTTTTAAGGAAAGGTTTGAACGTCCCTCAGCTTTATGCACAGCAATTAAAAGAAAATATTTATATACTTGAAGATCTTGGAGATACAACACTTTATTCACTGATCGAAAAGGATGATTCACTTAAAAACATAATAAGAAATCAGAAATCAGAAACCAGTAATTCACAATTATTCGATTATTATAAACAAGCTCTTCGACATCTGATTCGTTTTCAAATTGACGGCGGAAAAGATTTTGATTATTCAGTTTGTTATCCAAGAGAAAAGTATGATAAGCAATCTATACTTTGGGATTTACATTACTTCAAATATTACTTCATCAAGCTGCTAAAAATTCCTTTTGATGAACAGAAACTTGAAGATGATTTTAATACTTTCGCCGGGTTCTTGATTTCAGCGGATACAAAATATTTTATGTATCGCGACTTCCAGTCAAGAAATATTTTAGTTCATGATGACAATCTTTATTTTATCGATTATCAGGGCGGAAGAAAGGGTGCTTTGCAGTATGATGTGGCTTCACTACTCTTTCAGGCAAAAGTAAATTTATTACCTTCTGTAAGAGATGATTTATTGAGCTACTATTTAGATCAGGTAAGTCAAAAGTCAAAAATCAAAACTCAAAAGTTTTTACGATATTATTACGGATATGTTTTAATCAGATTGCTTCAAACACTCGGAGCTTATGGATTCAGAGGTTACTATGAAAATAAATCTCATTTCCTTTTGAGCATTCCGTATGCATTGAAAAACCTTCAATGGTTGGTGGATACAAATCACCTCCCTAAAAAAATTCCTGAACTGCGAAATGTAGTTAGTGAAATTCTTCAGAGTGAAGAATTAAAAAACCTTGTCACAATTCAAACCGGTGATAAGCTTAAAGTTACTATCAATAGTTTTTCATATAAAGATGGAATACCGAAAGATTATTCAGGCAATGGCGGTGGTTTTGTTTTTGATTGCCGTTCTATTGATAATCCCGGAAGATATATTGAATATGCAAACAGCACCGGTCTTGATGAAAATGTGATCAGCTTCTTAAATGATAAACAGGATGTGAAAGATTTTCTTAATTCTGTTTATTCTATTGTTGACGGTGCAGTTAATAATTACATTAAACGGAATTTTAAGAATCTGATGATCAGTTTCGGATGCACAGGTGGTCAGCATCGTTCTGTTTATTGCGCTGAAAATCTTGCTCAACATTTAAAAATTAATTTTGATGTATTGGTTGACATTAATCATACAAACCTGAATAGAAGAGGTCAATAACAATGCAGGCAATGATTCTTGCTGCAGGTCTTGGTACGAGACTTAAACCTTTGACTGACAAAATTCCTAAAGCCCTGATTAAATTAAATGGACACACTCTTCTCGGGCTTCAAATTAAAAAATTAAAATCAGAAGGATTCCATCAGATTATTATAAACGTTCATCACTTTGCAGATCAGATTAAAGATTATATTAAACAAAATAATTATTTCGACTGCACTATTCAGATATCAGATGAAAGTGAAAATCTTCTTGATACTGGCGGCGGATTGAAAAAAGCTTCTCATTTTTTTTCAGATGGCAAACCATTTCTTGTTCATAATGTTGATATTCTCTCAAACATCAACCTGAAAAAAATGATGGATTTTCATGTGGGATCATCTTCTATCGCAACATTAGCAATTCAGGACAGAAAATCATCCCGAAAATTTCTTTTTGATGAAAAATTAGTTTTATGCGGCTGGATGAATGAGAAAGCAGATAAAAAAATAATTACACGAGATTCACAGTCCCGATTATTACCCTTTTCTTTCAGCGGCATACAGATAATTGATCCAAAATTATTCACTTATTTCCCTGATGAAGATGTTTTTTCATTGATAGATTTATATCTCACTTCTGCACAGAAAGAGAAAATAACCGGTTATGTTCATAATGAAGATGAGTGGATAGATTTGGGTAAAATTGAAAACGTGAATCAATCAGAAAGATTATTGCATAAGATCATGAATACCTATCCAGCCTGAACTTTTCGCCAAGATAAAGCTTCTTTACTTCTTCATCATTAGCGAGATCTTCAGCACCACCCTGTTTGAAGATAACACCATCAATCAGGATATAGGCTTTATCAACTATGCTTAAGGTTTCGTGGACGTTGTGATCGGTTATTAAAATTCCAATTCCTCTGTTTTTCAGATTTGCTACGATATTCATTATGTCTTCAACTGCAATCGGATCAATTCCGGCAAAAGGTTCATCAAGTAAAATGAAACTCGGATCAGTTGCCAGCGAGCGTGCAATTTCAGTTCGTCTTCTTTCACCACCGCTGAGTTGAAAACCTTTGCTCTTTCTTATGTGAGTAATAGAAAGTTCATTAAGAAGACTTTCACATTTTTTAATCCTTGCGTCTTTGTCAAGATTTGTCATTTCAAGAACGGCAAGAATATTTTCTTCAACTGTAAGTCTTCTGAAAATGGAAGCTTCCTGAGGAAGGTAACCTATTCCCATCCTCGCACGTTTATACATCGGCACTTTGGTAATTTCCTCGTCATCAAGAAAAACTTTACCGGCATCGGGCTTTATCATTCCGGTAATCATATAAAATGTAGTTGTTTTTCCTGCTCCATTAGGACCAAGCAAACCAACAATTTCTCCTTTTGAAACCTGAACTGAAGCCTTGTTCACTACTTTTCTTTTCTTATAAATTTTAACGAGGGAATCGCTTCTAAGAGTATTACTCATCTGATTCTTGCTGCTTAATTAAAAAGTCATTTGTTTTAGGACGATATTCTTTCAGAACAAATTTAGGTAAAGTAAATGTTCTTTCTAAACCTTCCACTTTAACTTCAGGGTAATATTCGCTTGTAGGAGAACCATACAAACGCACCTGATCAATTTCATTCTCTCTAAATACAATTACTGCTTTGTGTGCGGTTGATTTAACCAATCCATTTGGGACATCATCATCATACAAATAATAAATTGACTGAACTTTACCAGCAAACTCTGCTCTCTCCAATCTGTTTTCTGAAAAATAAAGATGAACACTATCGGAAGAAGTTTGATCAAATCTTTTATCAAAAATCTTGTTCTGTGAAAGCATAAATGCATTAAAATTAACAATCAGTTCATTTATCTGACCTTCATCCAGATAAATGGTAACCGAATCACCCATCAATTGTGAATTTTCATACCAGAGGACAGGACGCGAAGCATCTTCGCGGATTTTACTGGTAATTATTTTTTCTTCATTGCGATAATATGTAGTAAGATCATTAACCGAAGCAAAACCTCCACGTAAAATTTTTACTGAATCGGTTGCTTTAAAAGTATTTGTCCCGCTGCGAAAGCTTTCCATCACACTGCTTTTAATAAGAAGAGTATCAATAGAAATTCTGTTTTGATCAACTTCATCAACATTAAAAGTTGTATCAACCTGCATCAGAACCGGATTTTCATTTATCAATGTATATTTGAGTTGACCATTATCCTCGAGATGATTACCAAATACAGTAAGATTATCACGAAAATTTGTTATGCTTACATTACCGTCAGCAAAGCTGAATTTTGTCTTTCGCAAGTGAGTCAGAGTGTCAGCAGTAATAATATTATCCTTATCACTGATTTTAACATTTCCTACTGCAATTGATTTATCAAGATTTTTAAAGTAGGTGAGCTCATCAGCCAGCAGTGTTGTAGTTGAATCAACAAGTTTAACATTAGTCTGAAAGAATGCCTTTGACTCATCAAAGAAATATTCGCCGCTATCTGCAGAGAGTACAACCTTAGTATCGTCAAGAACAATTCCTGAAATGCTTTTAGTTTTTCTTAGATTGCCGAAATAATAACCTTTCTCGGTTTGTATTGTCAGGCTATCCTGTTTAGCAATTACATTTCCAATTAATTCAGCTTCATTGCGTGCAAGATACTGAACCGCCATATTACAGGTTACTGTTACATTTCCCTGGCTTAATCTTACATTTCCAATTACTTCGCGGATAGATTCACCTTCTATAAACTTTCCTACAAGGCTATCTCCAATTACAATTATTCTTTCATCTTCGTCCTGAGCATAAAGTGACAGGCATAGCGACAAAATACTAATCAGGATAAAGGATGATTTGAACATTATTCTTTTTTAGCTTTTGTGATGTAGGTAATGTTGTAAATTACATAGTTTCTCAGATGCTGATCAGATTCAAAACCATAACCTTCGATGTGCTCATCAGGTGAATCAATTGTTACAAATTTATCCGAAACAATTTTCTTGTCTTTATCACGCCATTTCAATTCATCAGTTCTAACAACGATACCGCTGTCGTTAACAGCAACAACACTGTCAATAGCAAACAGATCATTTGTCTTTTCATCAACTCTGCCGCGTTTGGAAGTTAAAGTTGTAGTCCTTTTTTCGAATTGATTAAAGAATTCTACTTTTACACCATCATCAAGTATAGTTTCTTTTCTTGAACTAAATAATTGCAGATGACCGGTGTAGAGTATCGCAACTGTTTTTCCCGAATCAGTAAAAAAAACGGTTGAGTTCCAGCTTTCCTGTGCAGGCAATTCTTCTGCGATAAAAGAAGTATCAACTTTTGGCTTAACCTCTTTCCCTGTACAATGAACCAGAAAAACCAGGAAAATAAAAGAAAAAATATATTTCATCTTCTCTGAAGTCCAAGATTAACAAGGTCATGCAAATGAATAATACCGATTGGTTTTTTGTCACGGTCAGCAACGATTAATGAAGTTATTTTGTGACTTTCCATTGTTTGAAGAGCAAAAGATGCAAGACGGTCTTTGTCAATAACTTTAGGGTTCTTAGACATAATATCAGTTGCAACCAGATTTTTTACATCCATTGTTTTTTCAAGAAGACGTCTCAAATCGCCGTCGGTAATTACACCAGTTAATTTTCCTTCATTATTTACGACGCAAGTAGTTCCCAATCTTTTGCTTGTCATTTCGAAAATAATATCTTTGATGGAAGCATCCTCTTTAATAACCGGAACTCCATCACCTTTTGTCATTATTTCATCAATCCTTAGAGACAATCTCTTTCCAAGACTTCCACCCGGATGAAGTAAAGCAAAATCTTCTTCAGTAAAACCTCTTTTCTGAAGTAACGCAACCGAAAGAGCATCCCCCATTACAAGTGTAGCAGTAGTTGAAGCTGTTGGTGCAAGATCGTAAGGACAAGCTTCTTCCTTAACAAAGATATTAAGAAAAATATCGCTCTCTTTAACAAGTGATGAATCAGGATTACCTGACATAGCAATTAATTTCACTCCTAATCTTTTTAACATTGGCAGAAGTTTTGAAATTTCATCAGTCGCACCGCTTTTGGAAATTATAATAACAACATCCTCTTTCCTTACCATACCAAGATCACCATGAAGCGCATCAGTCGGATGGAGATAAATTGCAGCAGTACCGGTTGAGTTTAATGTTGCAACAATTTTACGGGCAATCAATCCTGATTTTCCCATTCCTGTTAACACAACTCTGCCTTTTGAAGTTAAAATAGTATCAACTGCTTTGACGAATTCCTTGTTTATACTTTCTTCAAGATTAGAAATTGCCTCGGCTTCAATTTTAACTACATTCCTGCCGGTTTTTATAATTTCACTTTCTGTCAAAATTTTCCTCAAAAGATTTATTAGAAGATTGAACCTGCACTATAATTTTTTCACAAGCATATCTATTTGTTTAATTTCTGATAACAGATTTTCCAAATCACTTAAAGGCAGTTGACTTTCTGCATCGCTCAATGCACTTGCCGGATCGGGATGAACTTCTAAAAATAATGCATCAATTCCAATTGCTGCGGCTGCTTTAGCAAGTGGTCTGATAAATTTTGGTTGTCCGCTTGTTTTCCCGCCGCTTCCCGGTAACTGAACTGAATGAGTTGCATCCATTACAACAGGATAACCAAACTCTTTCATAATAATTAATGAACGCATGTCAACAACCAGGTTATTGTATCCGAAAGAAGAACCTCGTTCTGTCAACAGGATTTTTTTATTACCGGTTGATTCAATTTTTTCAATCGCATACTTCATATCTTCCGGAGCGAGAAATTGTCCTTTCTTAACGTTAACTGCCTTTCCGGTTTCACCTGCTGCTAATAACAACTCAGTCTGTCTGCATAAGAATGCTGGTATCTGAAGTATATCTACGTAGTTTGATACTTTTGAAATTTCTTCGATTGAATGAACATCTGTTAATAAAGGTATGTTTAATCGCTCTCTTACTTTGTTCAATATTTTTATTGCTTCCGAATCTCCGATTCCTATAAACGATTTAATGCTTGTCCTGTTTGCTTTTTTGTAACTCGATTTGAATATAAACGGAATATCAAGTTTTGAAGTTATCTCTTTTATCTTCTCTGCAGAAAACAAAGTTATTTTTTCATTCTCAACAACACAGGGACCGGCAATCAAAACGAATGGAAGATTTGCTCCTACTCTGATATTTTTTATCTCAATCATGATTTCGGGTAATTAATTACTGTAACGATGTGTAAATATAAGAAATTATAAGATTTTTTATCTTTGATTGGTTATCTTTATTTGCCTCTGAAATATTTTTTGATAGGTTTATCTTAAATGAAATATTATTTCGCTAACTAATAATTTGCTCAAAAACTTCTGTATGATAAAACAAATTCTTTTCTTTCTCTTAGTTTCAGTTTCTGTTTTGTTTAGCCAGCCTGATGAATCATTTAACGCTTCAGAAATAAAAATAGCTTTGAAAAAACTGAATACTCTTGGTTCAGTTTTATATATTGCTGCACATCCGGATGACGAAAACACAGCTTTCCTTGCTTACTTCAATTATGCTGAACATTTACGAACAGGATATCTTTCATTAACAAGAGGTGACGGCGGACAGAACTTAATCGGCGATGAACAAGGCGATCTTCTTGGTGTAATCCGTACACAGGAACTTTTACAAGCCAGAAGAATTGATGGTGCCGAGCAATTTTTTACGAGAGCTGTTGATTTCGGTTATTCAAAAACTCCTGAGGAAACTTTATCCAAATGGGGAAAGCAGGAAATTCTCTCTGATATTGTCTGGATAATTCGAAAATTTAGACCAGATGTAATTGTTAACAGATTTCCTACATCAGGACTTGGAACTCACGGTCATCACACTGCTTCAGCAATTCTTGCCGTTGAAGCTTTTAAACTTGCAGGTGATGCAAATGCTTTTCCTGAACAACTTAAATTTGTTCAGCCCTGGCAAGCGAAAAGAATTTTCTGGAATGCATGGACCCCGGCACTTTCAACAATGGGAATTAATGGTGACACTCTGATAAAAGTAAATTTCGGGGAATACAATTATTTATTAGGAAGATCATATACCGAGATTTCAGCAGTAAGCAGAACTATGCATAAAAGCCAGGGATTCGGGTCTTCAGGCAGAAGAGAAAATTTATATAATTATTTTCTTCAGCTTGATGGAGAACCGGTAAAAGAAAATCTTTTTAATGACATTGATTTGAGCTGGAACAGAATTAAAGGAAGTGAAAAAGTATCAACTCTTTTAGCAAAAGCGGAGAAGATATTTGAATTTGAAAATCCGTCCGGAATAATACCTTTACTTGTTGAAGCTTATTCAGAATTGCAAAAGCTTGATGACAAATACTGGATTGAAATAAAATCAGCTGAACTCCTGAAAGTTATTAAGTCCTGCGCAGGAATTTGGGCAGAAGCAGTAACAGATGAAAACCTGCTCTCTCACGGAAGTGAAACAAAAGTAAAAGCCGGTTTTGTAGTTCGTTCAGATATTCCGGTTACTCTGAAATCAATTCACATTGATTATCAAAAAAATGATTCCACCATTAATGCAAAACTTACTCGAGGGGAAATGATTTATGTTGAACGAATAATTTCTATTCCGAATGATGTTAAATACAGTCAGCCTTACTGGCTTGAAGAAGAAAACCACAAAGATATTTATACCGTAAAAGATCAAAGTCTTATAGGTCAACCAAAAACTGATTATCCGCTTTATGCAACATTCACAACAGAAGTATTTGGGACAGAAATCGAATTCAGGATACCGGTTTTTTACAGAAAGAATGATCCCGTGGAAGGAGAAGTTTATAAGAGAGTTGAAATTGTTCCTGAAGCTGTTGTAAACTTCGATAGAGAATTATACTTATTGAAAAATGGTGAAGAGAAAGAAGTATCGGTCTTTGTAAAAGGCATAAAGGAAAATGTAAAAGGAAGATTGACAATTTTATGTGAAAAGGGATGGAATGTTTCACCTGATTTTTATGATTTCAATTTTAGTTCACCGGGACAGGAAAATGAATATAAATTCAAAATAAAATCAACAAATAACAATCTTACTTCTGAAATTAAAGCTCAACTTGAAATTGATGATAAAAATTTATCCAGAAGCCTTGTAACAATTAATTATCCGCATATTCAACCTCAAACTGTACTGCCGGAATCAAGAGCAAAAACTCTCAGGCTTGATTTCAATAAAGAAACAGTCAGTAAAATTGCTTACATAATGGGTTCGGGTGATAAAATTCCCGAACTACTGAGAGACTTAGGATTTTATCTAGATGTTTTTACAAAAGAACCTTTAACAACAGAACTTCTTGAAAACTATGATGCAGTGATTGCAGGCATACGTGCTTACAATACATATCAGAGACTTTCAACTGATCAGAAAAATATATTAAAGTATGTGGAGAATGGCGGAACTCTGATTATTCAGTACAACACACTCGGCGATTTAATTACTGATCCATCTCCTTTAAAACTTAAAATCTCCCGGGACAGAGTAACTGAAGAGGATGCAACTATTACTATTCTGAATTCAAATCATCATCTTCTGAACTATCCATATCAAATTACATCAAACGATTTTGACGGATGGATTCAAGAGCGCGGATTATATTTCCCGAATGAATGGGATGAAAATTTTATTCCTCTTCTTGAAATGAACGATACCGGTGAAACACCAAAGTCAGGTTCGCTTTTAGTTACAGAATATGGCAAAGGAATTTTTATTTATACAGGCTTATCATTCTTCCGACAACTACCGGTAGGTGTTGAAGGTGCTTACAAACTTTTTATTAATTTATTATCCGCGGGTATAAATGAATAACAAAGATGAGTTGAAAAATTCAGATGATTCTCCGCCGCCTGTATTTAAAAGCTGGAACAAACTCTATGGTTTCGTACTGTTCACTCTGTTTTTTTTGATACTGATTTTTTACTTGTTCACCAGGGCTTTTAAATGAGTACGGTTGATTGGGTAGTAATGAGTGGTTTCATTGGATTTGTAGTTCTTTATGGAACCTGGAAATCCAGAAACACGAGTGATGTAGATACTTATTTACGCGCAGGCAGATCCTCGAAATGGTGGCTTGTTGCTTTGTCAATTATGGCAACCCAGGCAAGTGCAATAACATTCCTCTCAACTCCCGGTCAGGCTTATGTTGATGGAATGCGTTTCCTTCAGTTTTATCTTGGATTGCCAATTGCTATGATTATACTCTCTGTTACAGCGGTACCGCTTTATAACAAAATGAATGTTTACACAGCCTATGAGTTCCTTGAAAAAAGATTTGACTTAAAGAACAGAATGCTCGGCAGTGCACTTTTCCTTACTCAACGAGGATTAGCCGCAGGTTTTACTATCTATGCTCCTTCATTAATACTTTCCGTAATTCTTGGCTGGGAAATGAACATTACCATTATTGTTGTTGGTGCAATGGTAATTCTATACACAACAGTTGGCGGAACAGTTGCAGTAAACAAAACACATTTTCTTCAGATGATAATAATTACGATTGGAATGTTTGCAGCATTTTACGTTCTTATGTCGTTATTGCCCGAGGAAGTTTCAATCTTCGATGCAGCATTTGTAGCCGGAAAACTTGGTAAACTCAATGTAATCGATTTTACATTTGATTTGAGTAACCGCTATACTTTCTGGTCGGGAATTATTGGCGGTACATTTTTAATGCTTTCATACTTTGGGACTGATCAATCACAGGTTCAAAGATATCTTGCGGGAAGTTCAGTAACACAAAGCAGATTAGCATTGCTCACGAACGGATTGGTCAAAGTGCCGATGCAGTTTATTATTTTATTTATTGGTGCAATGGTGTTTGTCTTCTTTCAGTTTGTAACTCCGCCACTGTTTTTTAATCCAGTTGAAGAAGCAAAAGTTAAATCCGGAATTTACAAATCTGAATATGAGCTCGTTGAAAAAGAATATTCAGAACTTCATAATAAGAAGCAGGATGAACTAAAAGAACTGATTTCTTCAAATCATAACGATGATAAAGAACTTGTAAGAATCAAGACTGAATCAATCGTTGAGAATCAGCAAAAAACAGATGAGTTAAAAAGCCGTGCAGTTGAAATCATTAAAAAGTCTGATCCTTCCGCTGATACAAATGATACTAACTACATTTTTCTGTCATTCATAATAAATTTTTTACCTATTGGATTTATTGGTTTACTCATTGCCGCTATTCTTTCAGCGTCAATGTCATCAACTTCTGCGGAATTAAACGCACTTGCATCAACAACCGTTATAGATTTTTATAAGAGATTAATTCAAAAAGATGCCGGTGATTTTCACTACCTTCAGGTTTCAAAAATTGCAACCATCTTTTGGGGTATTTATGCAATACTCTTTGCTTTGTTCGCAAAGGAACTTGGTTCACTCATTGAGGCAGTGAATATACTCGGATCACTTGTTTACGGTACTATTCTCGGGATATTCCTTACAGCTTTTTATACTAAAAAAGTTACCGGCACCTCAACTTTTATTTCGGCAATTTTAGCTGAACTTGTAGTAATATACTGTTACCTTTTTACAGAAATTCCTTTCTTGTGGTATAACGTAATCGGTTGTCTTATTGTTGTTATTGGTGCATTTTTGTTTAGCAAGTTGTTAAATTTTTCCGGGAAGTTCTGATTACAATATTGTGGCTTGTGGTTTGCCGGAAATAATTATATTTAATTTTTATATCTAAATAAAATTCGGGATAAAAAATGAGGGACAATAAATCTAATCTTTTACTTTATGGTTTAATCCTCGGAGGAATAGTTGGCGCCGGACTAGTAATCTACTTCGGGTCAAAATTCGTTATTAAAAAACGTGCTACAGACAAAATGAAAAAGCATAAATTTTACGAAGGTATTGATGATATCTTTAATGAAAGTGCTGAAGCCGTTAATGATTCTGATGAGACAATTAATTCAGAACCAGCGAATGAGATTGTTGATGAACTGTTCTCCAGATCAAATTAAAAAGAACTAATTTGGCTAAGGAACGACAGGAAGAAATCATACGTGCTGCTGCAAAAAGATTCAGCAGGCATGGTTTTACAAAAACCACCCTGGATGAAATTGCCCGTGATGTTCGTATAGGTAAGCCAACTATTTACCATTACTTCAAATCGAAAGATGATCTCTTTTACAGTTCAATAAACTTTCAATCAACACAATTTATAGAAGATATAAAAGCTATTTTTAATAATCAGGATTTGCCGGTTGGTGCAAGGTTACTCGAATATTTTGCGTTTAAGGAGACTGTTTATCATCGTTATCGTCTTCTCTACGATTTAATTCTCACATTATTCAAAGACGATACTCTTGAAAAAGAGAAACAAATTCTTAATTACTTATTGCAAAAAGAGTCTGAAGTTGTCGGGTTAATACTCAGTTCTATTTACACAGGCAGAATTGAGAGCATGAATCCCTCACTTCCCTTTTACATTGTACATATCAGCTGGGGATTAATGTTCAGCAACATCATAAAAGAAATTAATTCTGATGGCAAGGCAATAAGTATGAAAGAGTTGATGTTCAGAAGTCTTGAAACCATTTTATCCTGATTGCAATTTAAATTTTATAAATACAGAATTAATCTATTTTTAATTTGAATCTTTATTTTTCGATTGCTAACTTTCCTTTGAAAATTCCCTAAAATTATTCAGCTAAATTATGTTCCCTTTCGAAAGTACGTGGTTACCTTACTTATATCTTTATGGTGTTGGTGGATTTTTCTTTCTGCTTGGAATGATCATTATCAAAAAAAGCGGCTCCCTTGATAAAGCCAAAAAATCCCATAGAAGATGGTTTAAAATTTTACTCTTTGGTTTCTTTTACTTCACCTTAATTCACGCATTTTTAATCACTGCTGCATTATACTTTTTAAATTATGGATCTTGAAAAATTTCACAATATAGGAACTTCTGCTGACTGGATAGTAATGATCGCATATTTCATTATTATTATGCTTTTCGGATCATACTTTGGAAAATACAACAGAAGTACTAAAGATTTCTTTTTCGGTGGGAGACGTTTTACCTGGTGGTTAATCGCATTCTCAATTGTTGCAACCGGAGTAGGAAGTCATAGCTTTATTAAATATTCAGCTAAAGGATTTGAAGCCGGTTTCTCTTCTTCAATGACTTATATGAACGACTGGTTCTTCGTTCCCTTCTTTTTATTCGGATGGTTACCGATAATAATCTACACCAAGATAAGATCAATACCCGAATATTTTGAAAAACGTTTCAGTCCTTCGGCAAGATTTCTTGCAACGATTCTTTTATTGTTCTATATGATTGGCTACATCAGTATCGGGTTTTTAACTTTAGGTAAAGCTATGCTGCCGATGCTTCCAACTGACTTTACATTGCTCGGCGTACATTTCGAGGTTACTTTGATGGGAGTTGTTACAGTTATTGCTGTAGTAACCGGAATATATATTACATTCGGCGGTCAAACGGCTGTTATCTTCACAGATCTGCTGCAAGGATTGATTTTACTATTTGCAGGTTTTTTAATTTTCTTTTTTGGCATTTCATATATTGGCGGGTTTGATGTTTTCTGGAATATGCTTCCAACCGAATGGAAATTGCCTCTTGCACACTTCAATAGTCCATCAAGCTTTAACTTTGTCGGGATTTTCTGGCAGGATGGTGTTGCAGGTTCGATAGGATTCCTTTTTATGAATATGGGATTGATAATGAGATTTATGGCGACTAAAAGCGTTGATGAAGGAAGAAAAGCAGCAACATTTAATATTATAATAATGCTGCCTTTATCTGCTATCGTTGTTTCAAATGCAGGATGGATTGGTAAAGCAATTTCGGTTGAATTTCCTGATATAATTCCACCAAACACAGATCCCGATCAGATTTTTGTAGTTGTTGCTAATGTTATTGCGCAACCCGGAGTTTTCGGTTTTATAATGGCTGCACTCACTGCTGCACTGATGTCCACTGTTGATACTCTTATCAATGCAACCGCTGCAATTTATATTAACGATGTACACCGTCCCATAAAAAAATTCCTTAAGCACATTAAAGAAGATGAAAAAATAACTGACAGGAAAGAATTATTTTCGGCGCGCATTGCCTCTGTCATAATTACTTTACTTGGAGTTGTAGGAGTATTAGCGTTCAGAGATTTTCCTACTGTTTATGAAGCTCATGGATTTTTTCACTCAACACTGACGCCACCATTAGTTATTGCAATCTTTATGGGTTTATTCTGGAGGAGATTTACTCCCGCTGCAGTAATTGTAACATTTATTGGTGGTGTATCGCTTATGATTCTTGGAGCAAATTATCCGGGAATATTAATTAAACCATTTGCTCATGGAACACCAATGGATGAAAAGCATCCATTCTCATATATAAGAGCGCTATACAATTTAGTTGTTTGTTTTGGTGTTGGATTTATCGTCACCCTCACAACAAATTATCAGCAGAAGTTTGTGGCCTGGCTAAAAAGTAATAAGAATAGCAAAGCAATTATTTACTCCACCCTGATTATATCAATTATTTTATTTATTGGAATAGTATTTAGCTCATCACTAATAGTCCTTCACCCTGAATCATATTTAGAAATAACTTTATTTGTTTTAGCAGCATTGATTATGAGTTCCATGGTTGCAATTCTTGTAACTTATTTTGTAAAGTATGATCCTGAACAGAATACACTCGGCTTAACAGTCTATTCAATTAAAAAAGCAAAAGAAATGTTTAAAGGAAGTAAATTAAATGAACGTGAAGGAGAAAAAATTGTTGTAAACTGGAAACTAAAAGATTCATATGAAGATGTAATTTATTTTTCAAAGAATGATATGAAAAAAATGGAAGCCGAACCGGGTGATTTAGTTTACATTTCAGATACACGAAAATGGCTGGGAGGACTTAAATCCGTTCATACAGTATTTGGTGAACCTCATAACGAAGACGGAGTTGTTTATTTAACTAAAGAAAATTATGAGCAGGGTCAATTTGTGGAAGGACGAAAATTGATTGCAGAAAAGGAAATGTAAAAATTAAGTGTAGTGATCAATTATTTATTGATATGAAAATTATTTTTATTAACCCATTTTAGAAATATTTTTTTATGCCAACATTTGAACAAACCTGGCTTCCCTATATTTACCTCTACGGTGTCGGAGGAATTTTCTTTTTACTTGGAATGATCACAATTAAAAAAAGTGGTGGGATTGACCTCACAAAAAAACGTCATCGGTACTGGTGGAATGTTTTGATTTTCGGGATGATTTATTTTATGATTTTACACGCGCTATTAATCCTGGCTGCACTTTATTTATAACCAGCAAGTATTAAATAAAATAATATAATCTAACTTTCCTTTACGCTTAAAACCTTTGGATGTCTTTACCAGAATAAATCCAACTCCGGTAATGCACAAAATGGATTAATAGTCCAAAGAAGCAATCATGAACTTTGAAAAACCTGAAATATAAATTCAGTAAATCTTTCCTTGACAAGTATGGTAAAAATGAAATTAAATGTCGGCAATATTTTTTAAGTAACAAATTAATGAATTTGATTTAACTGCTTAAATCCATTTTCTGAGCATTATGAATTATATAATATCAACGGCATAATATATGCATAAGATATGTTCACTCAAACTTTGTTTATCAAAAGAATAGGTATTAACAGAAATATAATTCTTTCTATTTGACAGGTGTCTTTTGTTATATTGAATTGAGAAACAGAATTAATAAGCTATTAATATTTTATTGTTTATAATTTGTAACTACTGCTACTTAGTAAAATATTTTGTTAATGACATTTCGATTTTTAATTTTTGTTATGAAGAAAATTAAATTTTTATTTTTTGGAGGAGTCTAATCTTTTTTGAAATTCAATTTCAAATCTCTGATTATATCTCATGGCATAGAAGATAAAATATTAAACCAAATAAAGTTTATTCAGGCCAACAACTAATTATTCATCAACCAACTTTAAGGAGGAACGTAAATGAGACAAATCACACAACTTTTCTTTTTCCTGACACTTTTCTGTTTATTAAATGCAGAAAATATATTTGCACAGGAATTACCCGGTATTATAAAAAATACAGTGCAGTATAAGGGAAATAATTCACAGGATCCTAATGATATTTCAGGAATGCCAGAACAGCGAATAAAAACTCCTGAGGAAACGCAGTTATTGAATGAAATAAAACAACTCAGAGAAACGAATGACAGAAACAACCTCAATAGAATTCTGGAACTTGAAAATCAGCTTGATCTGATAAATCCCAATTCAGTATCCAAACCCGCTGAATACTATGACGGTGGCGTTGGACGCGGAACTGATGAAAGCTCTGCATTTAGTCCGGAAGCAATTGGAAATGTTAAAATATTTGATTCCGGATCAAAATTCGTTTCGTCTATTGCCACAGCAACAGAACAAATAGGATCAACGGCTGGAAGAATTTGGGTTGCTTTTTCAGTCAGGACTTCCGCTGCACGGGATACAATCAGAGTTTTTTATTCTGATGATAATGGAGTTAACTGGACTTATTACGCATATGCCTGGCTCGGTGGTACGGATCAGATAAACTTTGATGAAATGGATATGGAAATCATCGAAAACACCACTGGTGAAAAATATGTGTGGATGGTTTATGGCTTCAGGAATGATGCTGGTGGCGGAAGATGGCGTGCAGGTGGATTTGTATTGCAAACTCCTACTTTCGCAGGGAACTTATTTGCATTTTCCTGGCCTGGCGATGATGACACAAAGCGATATTATCGTCCACGCATAACTTCGGACAATTCCTGGTATCCATCTCTGGCTTATACATATGTAGTTGCTTCTTTTGATTCTGCCGGAGTCTCCGGAAGAGTTAATACACAAAAAACATTAAGATGCACAAATCCTTATACTACAACACCTACATTTTCATATAAAGCAGACAAATTCTGGTGGTTTTCTCAAACAGATTTCAATCAGCGAGATTTACATTCTGACATTGCTTTCTTCAAAAATTCAAGCGATTCAATAATAGTATCATTTTCGAACGTTCCGGATTCCACAAAAATATTTTTTGCAAAGAGTGATATATCGAATGGCCCTGCCAATTCTACAGCAGCGGGCGGATTTATAGGTGGCAATGCTCCAAACGACCATAAGCAATTCGCACGTTTATCTTCCAATGGTAATGATAATGGAAGCATTATTTGCGTGTTCAGGCAGAATACCAATTCAGTATGGCGGATTTCCTATTATCGGACAACTAACTTTGGCAACTTTAATTCAATGAACCAGGCAGCGCTTCAGGGAAGTGCAACAAGCAATTCTTATCAACCGGAAATTGTTGGCGTAAGAAATAAACCCAAACATTATTTTGCCTGGAGATTAGATGGTTCTCCTGATTCACTCCGTCTTATTGGAACTAACAGTCTGGGTTTCTGGGATCAGAATATTGCTATGATGAATAGTCAAACTGCACTCTCAGGCGTTCAAGGACCAAAACCGAGTTTCAGAAACGTAGATAATGATAGCTGCTTTGTTGTATATCCGATTACCGGTCCGTATGACGTTTGGGCTGCTTATGGCTGCTCAGGTATGCCAACAATTGTTGATGATGAAGATATAAAACCTGTTAATTACTCTTTATCACAGAATTACCCGAACCCATTTAATCCATCAACAACTATAAAGTATTCTATCCCAAGTTCATCTTTAGTTAAAATAAAATTATTTAACATGCTGGGGCAGGAAATTTCAGAATTAGTTAATCAGGAACAAGCGTCTGGTGATTATGCAATTACCTTTGATGCAGCAAATCTTCCTTCAGGTGTTTACTTCTATACAATTGAAGCAGGTAACTTTGCTCAAACAAGGAAAATGGTTCTGCTGAAATAATCCCAGATCTTTCAATATTTACTTTAAAAGACCACCTTCACCGGTGGTCTTTTTATTTTAAACTTGTTCCAACGGCTAAACGTTTATTATCTTCGCTTAAAATTATTTGAGTAATATTTAATAGCAGTAAAGGTTTATCCTATGTACGATTTAGCAGTTGCAAGAATTCTGCACATAGCAGGGGTAATTTTGTGGATCGGAGGAGTTGCCTTCGTTACAACTGTTCTGCTGCCAACGGTTAAAGAATTTAAATCAAGAGAAGAAAGAATTGACTTCTTTGAAAAGGCAGAACATAGATTTGCAAGACAGGCGAGAATAACAACTTTGTTAGTGGGTTTATCCGGCTTTCATATGGTTGCGAGATTGAATATGTGGGAAAGATTTCTGGATGTTTCTTTTTGGTGGATGCATCTGATGGTTTTAATCTGGTTGATTTTTACTCTTCTTCTCTACGTACTCGAACCATTATTCCTTCATAAAAAGATGAGAGAGCAAGCTGAAAAAAATCCGGAAGGTACGTATCGAAGAATTTATAAAATGCATCTTCATCTTTTCATTCTAAGCATTATAACCATAATTGGTGCAGCAGCGGGAAGCCATGGCTGGTTGTTCTTTTAAAAAAAGAAAGCCCCGACAATATAAAAAATGTCTAAGGCTTTCGATCTTCACTTTGGAGGGCAAAGTTCTATTTTAACAAAATCGTAAAGCCTCCTACGTCTAAAAACGAAGAAGGCTTTTAATTGCAATAACAAGGCACAAAATTATTTTAGAATCATCATCTTCTTAACTGCTTCAAAACTTCCGGATTCCATTCTGTAAAAATACATTCCGCTTGATAGCGCAGAAGCATCAAATGTAACCTCATAACTTCCTGTTTTCTGAATGCTGTCTACGAGGTCCATTATTTTCTCGCCAACAATATTATAAACTGCTATGTTCACAAATGCATCAGCAGGTACCGAGTATTTTATTTTTGTTGATGGATTAAATGGATTAGGATAATTTTGTTCAAGTGCAAAATCAAATGGTACATAAATTTCAACTTCTATTTCATCTGAGAATTCAAATGTTCCGTTATAATCAATCTGCCTTAATCTGTAGAAATATTTTCCGGGATTAAGATCATTATCAATATATGAATAAGACCTTGGTTCAGTCGTTGTTCCACTTCCGGCAACAAAACCAATCTTTTCCCAGCCTTGATAGGGCGAAGCTGAAAGCGAAGCCCGTTCCACATCGAATCCCTGGTTGTTCAATTCAGTTGCAGTAATCCATTTTAATAAAACTTTATTACCAGAAACCGACGAAGTAAACGAAGTTAATTCCACGGGAACATAACCGTGTGGATCATATCTCAAAATTGAGCCATAAGTTCCAAGAGCAAATGCGATATCGTTCGCTAATACTTTGACTCCAGCAAGCGTTGGAAGATGAACATTTTGAAATGACCAGTTTAATCCACCATTTGTTGTTCTGCACACAACGGTTGTTGTATTACCACAAACATAGCCGGTATCAGCATCCATAAAATCAATGTTTGAAACATCGAATGACACCGGCAAGGCAACGGGTGTCCAGTTGGTACCACCATTTGTTGATTTTGCCATACGAGTCGCTCCAAAACTGGCACCAATATAAATTGTATTTGCATTTATTGCTTTAACCGTTTTAACAATTCCTGTTAAAGGAGTTGCAACAGAAAACCAGTTCGCTCCTCCATCGGTCGTTTTATAAATAGGCTGACCTGATGAATTGATTGTTACATAACCGACATTAGCGTCAACCATATCAGCAGAGTAAATTGAATACGAAATATTACTTCCCTGCTGAGTCCAGGTAGTGCCACCATTTGTAGTTTTAAAAATATTTCCACCGCTTATTGCTACATAGTTTATAAATACCCATCCTAAATCAGGAGTAACAAAATCTATTTTGTAAATATCAAAAGTTCCTGCTGTTGGTTGAGTTACAGGAAACCAGCTAACACCTCCGTCAGTAGTTTTTAATACCTGACAGTTGGTGCCCGAGATATATCCGATTTGTGAATTTACCATACAAATTGAACTGGCATTCATATCTATTCCTAAATCTTTAGTTGTCCAATTTGTTCCATAATTTGTGGAATAAAAAACCTGACGGGTACCTGTGGAATATTGTCTTCCAACCGCAAATAAATTATTTGTATTAGGAGCTAAAGCGACATCAAATAAAATATTTGTATTAAGTAAAAAATTATTTGATGACCAGGTTAAGCCATTATCAGTAGATTTAGCAACAATACCATAATCGCCACAGATTACTATCGTTGAGCCAATCTTGTCCATCGAATACCAGATAAAAGTTGACGCCGGTCCACTTACAGAAATAGGTAAGCTTTGCCAGGTATTTCCCAAATCGGTTGATTTATATAATACACCGGGATCACCAACAGCATAAATCTCGGTTGCAGATACAATCTTAATTTGAAAAAATGCCCAGTCAACCTGAGGAGAGATTAATGGTATCCAGGTTAAACCAGCATTTGTCGTACGCGCTATTCCGCCCTCACTACCAGCAACAAACCCCGTGTTCTGATTAAGAAAACTCATATCATACATATATTGAGGAACAACACCGATGCTTTGTGTCCAGGACTGCCCGGCGTTAGTTGTTTTAAAAATTGTTCCATCAACTGCAACTGCATAAACAGTTTGAGAATTTGTTCCCCAGACTGATGTAATACCTTGCGAATATGTTTGAACAGTTGTCCAGGTTGAACCACCATTGGTTGTTCTGACAATTCTTCCGTTAGTCCAGGATGATTGACGTGTTGTAACAAATCCGGTATCCTGATTTGCAAACCACATTCCCTGCCCCCATTCATTATTGGGGATAACTCCTACACCAACAGAATCAAAAGTGTTTCCACCGTTTGTAGTTTTACCGATATAACCTCTTACACCAGTAACATAACCAATCATTGAATTGAAAAACCAGAGATTATAATTTTGACCAATAGTTTGTGCGGCATCGGAATATCTTCCTGCCTGATGGTGGAAAAACCAGTTGACTCCACCATTTAAAGTTTTCATGAAGGTTCCATTTTCTCCGGTTGTAACCCACGTATTAACATCGATCATTTTTATTTCACGAAGACCATTTGCCTGTGGGGTTGGATGAGTGAATTTCCAATCCTGATATTCCTGACTGAAGATGCTGCATGCAGATATTAAGAGCACGATTATCAGATCTACAGTAAATAAGGTTTTCATTTTGTCTCTCCAAATGTTAATAAAATTTAAATAGTTATTTTAATTTGATGTTACGAAGAACATATGCCATAAATGATGTTCAGAAGTTTATCATTCGTAAAATAAGAAGAGAACCTCAGATTAAACTGAAGTTCTCAACTATTGGAGGGTTTATGAAAAATTTTCAAAACATCTTATTATTGAAATAATCGGAAAGCCTTCAGCATCCTGAGATGAAGAAAGCTTTCCATTGCGATTTAAGGAGGCGCAAAAATTATTTCAAGAGTAACATCTTCTTAACTGAAACAAATTTATCAGTTCGTAATTCATAGATATACATTCCTGTTGCAACATTACTTGCATTCCACTGATATTTATATTTACCAGCAGTCAATGCAGTGTTAACCAGTTCTGCTACCTTCTCACCTAATGCATTATAGATAGATAGTTGTACGTTACCAACATTCTCCGGTAATGAGAATTCTATCACAGTGCTTGGGTTGAATGGATTTGGATAGTTCTGTTCCAATGAATATACAGTCGGCATTGAACCTCCTGCTACCATGAGTTTATTGATTGTTGCATCAGTTATTACAACATCTTCGCCTGCTTTCAGGTTTACATTTATCGTCTTGCCTGTTTCATCCATCAACCTGATATCCATTCCTTCTACCCTTACTGTTAATGGATATACTACTCCGCTCATTTCGATAGTTTGAACTGCATCGTTTAGATTTTCTGCTATTCTTCCACTGCTAAATCTGAAATCATACATTCCTGCTGGTGGTGCTGGCGGCAAGTCGTACTGACTTAAATCAACATTTCCATTTACTGAATACAGTGTATAAGTTACACCGGCTGCATCTGTTAAAGTAATCCTACCCCAGTCTTTTGAGAAGTATTCTACCTGTTCAGTTCCCTTTGCCATTGTCTCAGGTATGATTATCTGTCCTGCTGCATCCAGTTTTATCCAATATCCATAACCTGGAACCAATGTTGCTGCAACCTGGTATCCACTTGAATACTTGAATACTGGTCCACTTTGTAATCCACTGGGATTTGTAGTAATATTAGCTGTCTGAACACTCAGTTCATAACCACCAATAAGATTCCAGCCAGATTGAGCTGTAAGTGGATCGTGTGCTACTGTCTGTATTCCACCTGCTGGCCATTCTTCACCTGTGTTGTATGTTCTATCACCTGCGTTTTTCATCCAGTAACCGATTCCGGGTACTGCATCAGTAACTATCTGGTATCCACTGAGAAACTTGAAGACATCTGCACCTGGATCTTTATATTGCCACCAGGTATTCACATTCTGATTTACAGGATGTAATCCAGGAATTGATACCATATTCCAACCGTTTGTAACATCCACCGATAATTGGAACGTAGAAACTGCCGGACAAATTCCATTGACATTGAAACCAGTGATAGTTTCAAATTGTCCAAAAGTGGAAATCTGTGTAGATGTTCCGTTTGTTATATTCAATAACCTGAATGATCCACCTTCGCTAAAGAATCCACTTGACCAATAACCCGACCAGTATAAGTTGCCATTGTCCGGATTGAAGTCCATATCCTGGCTAAATCCGGTTACATTAGCTAAACCTAAATCTGTTCCTATCGCTGTGGCTACTGCCGTTGTTAAATTCAATGAGTTCAATACTGCTGTTGATGATGTGCCGAATACAACATTTATTATATATGCGGTACCATCACAATTGATTGCGATTCCTACCGGAAGATTTGCATTTTGTATCTGCCCAACTACTGTTAATGCACCTGTTGTGATATTTATCGTGTATAGATATGCTGCACTTCCGAAATCATTTCCACTTACTACATACCACGTATTATTAACCGAGTTGTATGCCATTCCCTTGATCATATTTTGTCCGGATACCAATGGTCCTACCGGTGCTATGCTGTCAGCACTTATTGGTGCAAAACTTACATGCCATAAGTAATAGTTAGAAGGGAATGAGAAATCTGACATAATAACGTAATGTGAATTCAATGAGTCATTATCTGCAGTTGCCGGATAATAAGCATTACCTTGTGGACGGAGATTCCAGGATGTGAAAGCACCTGTTGTTAAATTGATCGTTCCATAACTTCCTAGTCCACCATTATATGCATAAGATTCTCCCGGTGGTGGAACTAATGTGGTCGCGTTGACTTCTACTCCCGGTGAATAGTATGTTCCATCATACGAGAATAATTTATAATAATATGTTGTGTTTGGATTTAACCCAGTATGACTATATGGTGAAGTGGTTGAATTTGCCAATAAAGTTCCGCCTGCAAACCAATCACCTATTGCCGGTGGTGGACCGGATGGGGTTTCAAATGTTCCCCAGGTGTTGAATACTATCACAACATTATTGTTGCTTGCATTTGGTGTGAAAGCTACATCAATCTGTGTATCATTTATAGCAGTAGCAATAACATTTGTTGGATCGCTTGAACCCGGAAGAATGTAATTATATTCATCCGCTCCAATATCCGGAGGATTGTTTCTTACGTCCCCATCTATATCGTCTTGAACTGCAGATAAATAAAATCCATTATTACTTACCGCAAGTGAACTCGTATTAATATGTAAATCAGTTGAACTGATAAAACCAGGATCAGCTGAAACTGAATTAACATCTTTTCCAGTTGCTATTTGCCAGGCAGCAAGATCTGCTCTGTTACTGCCAAGATAGCCAAGGTTCGAACCAGTTGTGTAATAATCGTTATTATCTATGTACGCAAAAACACTGCTTGCAGCATTACATATTATGGCATAACGATCAGTGCCAACAGTCTCGAAATTAGCGAGTATGTTATTTCTGATATCAAGACTTGATGCTGTAGTAACACCCGAACCAATATTAATACATGCAGGCAATCCTGTAACGAGCGTCTGATCAGTTGAAAGCGATATAGTATTATGATAAATATTATAACCACCACCACCTGTGATATACATTCCATAACCATTATGGAAAGTAAGACTATTACGTCCATAAGCTGCGATATCCCAGATGAAGTTATTAGAAAGAGTTATATTGGCTGCGGTTAAACTTGAGCCCAAACTTATTGCATAAGCTCCATAACCTGACGTAGCATCTGTGTTCTTAATATCATAAATCCTGTTTTTAGTTATTAAAACTCCGCCAGTCAACCCACCAACTGTTAAACCTTGAACGACTGCTGGCTGATTAAGTTTTAATCCTGTAATTGTATTGTTTCTAACAACAAGATTTGAATTTGCATTACCAGTGCTGATACTTATTCCAACGGGTCCACTACTCGTAGAAGTAATATTTATAGGACCAATTGTATTATTTGAAATAGTACTATTGACCGTTTGAGAACCAATAAATATACCAGTTGGAAGTGATCCACCAGAGACCGGTGTAATAATGTTTCCAATGCTATTATTTGTTATTAAGGCTCCATCAACTCCGGAAATTTGAATACCAATATTTCCGATCGAATTAGCTGTAGTGTCATTCAGACTGTTACCGCCAATAAATAAACCGTTTCCATTACCTGATGAAGTTACTCCGGAACATTGAATACCAATTGCTGATTTTAGAATTGCATTATTCTCAATTGTAATATTTGAAAAATAACCACTGGTCAAGGTAGAAGAAGAATCTCCAACAAAAACTGCTGGTTTAAACGAGACGTTTGGATTGTTTGTACCATTTATAACATTACAGTTTCTGATTGAACCGTTGGTAATTGCTGATGTACCTGAGGAACCGAATAAAACAACCGTTGCGTTAGTTGTGCTGGTATTCTCGATTGTTAAGCTTCTATCCATTCCATAGGAATTTGATCCATTTATATTAACATAATCGGAAAAAATTTTTATGATAACTGAATTATCAACCATACCTTGAATAAGTGAAGTTACACCAAAATTAGGCTTGATGATAACAATATTATCAAAAGTAGGTTTGAACTCATTTGTGATGTTTACAACTAACGGGAAAGTTTCTCCACTTCCAGAAGTATAAGACGCATCAGTTAATAGGAAATTAACCGGACCACTCACACCACGAAGATTAAGATCTGCAATAGCTGCAGTAAGTGTTAAATAAACACCATCTGTTCCATCCGGATAATTATATTCCGGATGCTCAATCTTTTTTGCATACAGATCGCCATAATATCTTTGACCATTCTCCATCGGAACTAACTTATCACCTGATTTTTCAAATGTAATAGTTCTTCCTGTAATCCGGGAGAATAATGCTGTTCCTACTGTATAATCTCCTGAAAGCGATGAATTGGTAATATTATAACTATAAGGAGTAGTCGGAGGTGTTCCTGCTGCAGGTGGATTGGTTGTATAATTACCTGCACCAATTGTTGGGAAAGCCCGGACATTAGGCGTTCCAGCGCCATCCTGAGCGACGATATAATAATACACAGTATCACCCGGTACTACTCCACTACCAAAGTTGAATGTATAATCACTTCCTGAAACTGTTGTTGGCTGTACTGCAGAGTAAGTTCCAGCAATAACTTTTTTCCAATACAAATTTGGCCAACCCGGAGCTGCTGTTGGAACTCCTGTCTGGTCACTTATATTAGCTATAAGAGTTCTATCAGAAAGAGAACTTGTATTATCAAACGGATTGTAAACAATAATCGGAGCTGTTAAATCTAATGCAGTTCCTGAAAATTCATCTGCACCAACATCAGGAAATGATCCATCTCTCAAATTACCATCGAAGTCTTCATTAATAGTAATTGGGGACGAAACAGGTCTTCCACCTCTTTCAGTCTGAGTGGCAATTGTAGTGTTTATACGTAAATCATAAGGTGCTGTAGTAACATTTACAAATGGTGGATTTTCACTGAATGTTGCCTGATCTCTTGGGTAAACAAGTGTCTGATAATCAGCAAGGGTTGTATAGTAAGTAGTGCCATCGTGAAATATATTAGCCGCAAAGAAATCGTTATTATCAGATGCGTTTGAATATGTTCCGAAACTTGATGTGCTTCTTCCGTAAGCAACTGCAAATCCACCTGAAGTATTAACAGCAATGTTGTTTCTTAATTCAGCATTATGTCCGGAATTTGAAAAAATAGCGTATGACTTGTAACCAGTTCCGGTTGAGTTTAGATAGATTGTATTATAATATAGTCTAATCTTGGCTGTAGCACCACTTGCACTTGCATTGATTCCAAATAAAGCGTTTGTAGTAACTGTGGCATTTGGAATTTTAATATCAGATATAAAATTATTATAAACATAATTGCCTACTGTTCCGGTAGTAATCTGAATACCGCTGACATTCATTGCTGCAGTACTGCTATAAGTTGATGTTAAATTATAGATCTGGTTCTTATAACAATTAGTTGTCTGACTGCCTTGATCATTTATACCAATTAATGTCGCACCTGAAGTTGTTAAGTTGTAAACTGTATTATTATAGACTGAAGGATTCGTTCCACTAAAAGATATCCCGTAAAGTATTCCTCCTGCTGTGATATCATGAATTGTATTATTATAAGCCTGATGCACCAGAGCTGTGGAAAGTTGAATCCCGTAGCTTGTACCGGTACCAATTGTGATATTCGAAATAGTATTATTATACGTTTGTATTGTCGCGGTTGATGAACCACTGGCTAAAATACCGTTGAAAACTGATGTACCGGTGAGGCTGATATTTGAAAAATTATTGTTAGCAATTGTAACAACACCATTGACCGGGCTGCCGAAGTAGTTTATGCAGTTAAGTTGCCCGACACCAGTTTTGGTAATCGCTCCGCTATTCTGGTTACCAGTTATAGTAACAGTTGGTGTGTTTTGAGCTACATTGATTATTTGCGAACTTGCAGTAGAAGTAAAACTACCAAAACTAAAAGTGTTATTACTTACTGTTACTGAAGTGCTTATTGGTGCTATATTAATTGAACTTACTGCTCCCGTAGCAGATGTACTAATTGTAATGTTGTTATTATTCATCACAACATCACCACCACGATTAACAGAAGCGGAAGTTGCAGACATAAATATTCCATATATCTGTCCTGTCGAATTCACTCCACCACCACCTGCATTATTAATTGTGTTATAGCTAACAGTCGGATTTGTATGGTTTATTAAATAAATACCATAATTGGTTGAAGTGCTACCGCCACCAAAATTCTGTATTATGTTCCCTTCTCCGCTTGCACCAACAACAAAGTTATAATCCTGAAAATCATTTGGAGCGACTGTATGATTGAATCCTCTTAAGGTGATTCCAATATGGACATCCTGTATTGTATTACCTGTAAGAGTAACAAATTCATTTCTTCCACCGGTTGATGTAACTGTAATGCCAGTTGCTGAAGAGACTAAACTTCCAGGGTTATTATTAGAAGAATAAATACCAATTACATAAGCACTGGTACCTTTGGTCATATCAATCACAGAATTTTTTATCGTAACGTATTTGCAACCATCTGTACCATCCACTTTGCGTAGATAATAACCATATTCAATGGTTGATTGATCTGCTGCTACATCAATACCATCAAATGTGACATAGTCAGATCCTTGAATGATGATAACAGCATCTCCTTGTCCGCCAAAGGTAGATGTAGTTTTTGTACCTGCATCGGTTCTTGTTATAAGTGGATTAGAACCTGCACCACTTTTTTGGAAAACTATTGGGCTGGAAACTGTTCCTGTTGCCGTTAAAATGAATACAGAATCTGAAACTGATTCAGTATATCCTGCGGTTACATTAATTGTAACACCGCCACTGCCTACTCCTACCAGATTCAAAGAATCAATTGCTGATTTTACAGTCGCAAACGGAGTACCCGGTATAGTGTATGAACCGGATAACTGTGCAAAAGAATTTTGCGAAAATGCAACCAGCATAAGGAAGAAGAAAGGCATAACAAGTTTGAATATGTTTTTTAACATATTTCCTCCAAATGAGATTGAGAAATAATTAATTAATTTATTTGAGTTAATTGTGATCATAACGATTGTGAATTATTTTATTAAAATCATCTTCTTTACTGAAACGAAATCATTCGCTCTCAATTCGTAGATGTACATTCCGGTTGCAATATTGCTCGCATTCCATTGGTAGCTGTATCTTCCTGCATTTAACTTTGCATTGACAAGCTCAGTTACTTTTTGACCTAATGTATTGTATATTGTAACTGTTACATCAGTTGCTTCAGGTAATGAAAACTTTATTGTTGTTGATGGATTGAAGGGGTTCGGATAATTCTGTTCAAGAGCATATTCTAACGGTGCAATAATTTCACCAGAAAATACTGTTAGCTTATTAACTGTATTATCGCTAATAGTTATCTGCTCACCGGGCTTTAACAATGAACTTAAATTTTTTCCTGATTCATCCTGGAATGTAGCGTTCATATTTTCAACTTTGACTTTAACCGGATAAGAAATTCCATTCATCTCAATTAATTTAGAATCACTTAAATCCTCTGCTATCCTTCCGCTTCCATATCTGATGTCAAACATTCCTGCCGGTGGTGCAGGTGGTAACTCATAGAGATTCAGATCTATTTCTCCTTTTACTGCATACAACGTGTAATTTATTCCACTTGCATCCGTAACTATTATTCTTCCCCAATTCTCTGGGAAGTATTCTGCTATTTCTCCACTGCTTTTTGCCACTGAACTCGGTATGTTTATCTGTCCGGCTCCACTGAGTTTTACCCAATATCCATAGCCTGGATCCAATGTTGCTGCTACCTGGTATCCGCCTGAGTATTTATATACTGGATATACTATCAATCCCGGAGGTGTTGTTGTCATTCCTGCTGTTGCTACACTTGTCTCATATCCACCTATGAGGTTCCATCCAACTGTTCCAGGTATTGGATCGTGTGCAACTATCTGTATTCCACCTGCCGGCCATTCATCACCTGTGTTGTAGGTTCTTGCACCAGCGTGTTTCATCCAGTAACCAGTTCCGGGTGTTGCGGTTGTTACCTGCTGATATGAACCTGAATATTTGAACACGTTAGCGCCCGGATCTCTGTACTGCCACCAGGTATTTACATTCTGATCTACTGGATGTAAGCCAGGAATTGATACCATATTCCATCCATTAGCTACATCGACTGAAAATTGAAATGTTGTTTGTGTGGAAGGTTTTGCATATCTGTGTAGTCCACCATATGCTGTTGCTCCAATATAAAATGTATCAGGATTAATCATTTTCGCACCAGCTATTGTCCAACCACCTGTATTCATCGTTTCCCAGGTTACTCCGGCATCTGTAGTCTTTGCAATTGTTCCGAGAACACCAAATAAAATTCCATTATTCATATCGTACCATTCCATGCCGAATGACAAAACAGTCCCAAACGGAACAGAAATGAGTTGCCAGTTTAAACCACCATTTGTAGTCTTAAAGAATTCTGCATTAGATGATAAAACATATACGTTATTTGCATCGAATGCTTTTATACTTCTTACATTATTGGTAATACCAGGGATACTCACTGTATTCCAGTTAGTTCCGCCATTTGTAGTTTTATATAATGATAAGCCACCAAAGTAACCAACATTTGTATCCACGATATCAATAGATAATTGATTTCCTACAGCACCAATTGGAGTTTGGTTTGTCCAGTTAAGACCACCGTCGGTTGTTTTAGCAACTAAAGAAGTCCCACCCGGAGCCACTATTCCACCTATTACCCATCCTGTGGTCTGATTAATAAAATCCATATTATAACATTTGTTTATACCAGCAAATGGGATAGTTATCTGAGTAAGAGAAAGTCCTCCGTCAGTTGTTTTAGCGAAGAATCCGCCGTCACCGGCAAAGTAACCATTATTATTATCGAACATCTGCATTCTATTCAGCATAAAATCGAATGGTGTTGTAACCGGACTAGCCTGCCATGTATTACCACCATCGTTTGAATAAATAATACAACCAGGATTACTATCAAATCTCCCGGTTGCAATCATTTTTCCCGTAGAGTGTTCAACGTAAATACTTGAGATAGAACTTGCATAGGTTACCCAGTCTGTCAAGTCGGACCAATTGCTACCATTGTCGGTTGATTTATGTAAGTTACCAGTCTCACCAGCAATCACTACTGTTGAACCAGCTACATCCATACAGTAATTTAAATTGGGATAAATTCCCGGATCATTAATCGAGTACGTAATCCAGCTTGATCCATTATCTGTGGATTTAAAGAGGTTTGTTGAATTGCCTGCGACATAAAGTTCATTTCCGACAGCTTTAATTTTAAAATTTGTAGCTCCAAGAGGAGTATTTGTCCCTCCAGTCCAGGTTGTACCACCATCAGTTGTAGATTTGAAAAATCCTGCACCACCACAGACATAGCCAATGTTTGCATCTATAAACTCAAGATCATAGAGCGATTGCAATGTTGGTACCTGAATAGTATTCCAGTTTGCACCACCATCAGTAGTTTTATAGACTTTTCCGGATTCACCACAAGCAATAATGTTTAATTCATCGGTTGCAAAAACGTCGTTATATACCGGATCAACTAAGTTTGGAAGTTGTGACCAAGTTGCACCGCCATCGGTGGTTTTATGAATTTTATAGGAAGTGTTTCCAGCTATCAAGCCTAAGTTCGAATTCACAAAATAAATACTGAAAATGTTTTTACCTGAGTTAGACCCCGGTATGATTCGGAGAGTATCAAATGTTTCACCACCATCGGTTGTTCTTATTATACCATTTGTATTTGATCCGACAACGATCCCATTATTCTGATCAAAAAACCATGCTTTATTTGCATGCCAGTAAGAATTAATACCAGCAGGGTAATCGGTACGCGGCCAGCCGGCATTATTTTTAGTTATCCATGTTTGACCTGCATCTGTGGTTTTCCTAAAACTGCCATAATCACCACATAGATACCAGTTGTTGGCATCCCACATTTTCACCCACTTAAAAGCAAAGCTTTGTGTAGAAGGATGAAGCCATTTGATGTTTGGATCTGATTGTGCATTAATTGTTATTGCTAATGCAGACAGATATATTATTAATAACTTTTTCATTGTAGAAACCTGTTTAGTAAAAAAATTTAGTTGCTTATTTTTTGTCATTGGGAAACAGAATAGTGTACTCATCGCAGAGAACTTTTACCGAACCGATGAACAGCACAAAATTTTTATTTTCCATAATTTCTTTGATTTTTTTATAGCCACCATTACTAATTCTAAAGTCTAATGCACCATCTGCTTCATTGAAATGAACTTTTGTTTTTATATCAGCAATAGACTGGAACTGCGGAATTAAATCATTAAGGACCTGATTCAATTCGTTTTCTTTACCTGGTTTGACTTTAGCTTTTAATTCGAAATAATGCATAGCAATTACAATAATTCAATTTACAGTCCAACAAAAACTAGTTCAGCTAAAGACTGTTTTTTAGCTACAATCAAACATTTATGACAATTACGTTGATGATAAAATCTTTAGCAGCTGTGATATATCACGGATTCATTAAATATCGTGGATTTATGATGCGTTAAGAAATGATCTGTTTGAAGAAATACCAAGTTTCTTAATTCGCGATCTTAACGTCGATGGATTTATACCAAGAAGTTCAGCAGCACCCGACTTACCCTCAATCCGCCCGTTAGTTTTTTCAAGCACTTTAATGATATATGATTTTTCATTCTCTTCTAAAGTTTTTAAAGAGTCAGAGTCAATTGATTCATGTTTAAATTCTTCAACTATGTTTAACGTATTTCCCTGCGAAATAACAACAGCACGCTCGATAACATTTTCCAATTCTCTTACATTACCGGGCCAGGAATAATGTATTAGTTTATCTATCATTGCTTTCGAGATTGATTCGATATTCCTGCCCATTTCTCTTGAATATTTTTTTACATAATACGAAATCAGTTCTGGAATATCTTCTTTTCTCTCTCTCAAAGGCGGAACAGTAATCGGATAGGCTGACAAGCGATAATACAAGTCCTTTCTGAATCTTCCTTCCTGAATTTCATTTTTTAATACTTTGTTTGTAGCAGCTATTATTCTTACATCAACTTTTATTGTTTGCGAACTTCCTAATCTTTCAAATTCTCCGTCTTGTAAAACCCTGAGCAGTTTTGCCTGCAAATTCAACGGCAGTTCTCCGATTTCATCAAGGAATAATGTTCCTCCATCAGCAACTTCAAATCTTCCTTTTACAGTTTTATCTGCGCCGGTAAAAGATCCTCTTTCATGACCAAATAATTCGCTTTCGATGAGAGTTGGTGATAAAGCAGCGCAATTCACTTTGAACATTGGCTGGTCTTTCCGTTTACTCATTGAATGAATTGCATAAGCAAACAGCTGCTTACCAACGCCGGTTTCTCCTTCTATGAGAACTGTTGTGTTTGTGGGTGCAACCTGCTGGATTCGGTAAAGCACATACTTAATTGTATCACTTTGACCGATGATATTTTCAAAAGTATAATCCTGTTTAATATCATTCTTGAGGATTATGTTTTCAGCTTTCAACCTCTCCTGCAAACGTTCAAGTTTGGACTCATTATTTTTTCTGGCGATGGCTGTTGCAAAAATATCCGCGACAAATTTTAATCTGTTAATCAATTCATCGTGCCATTCTATGTCAAAGGATTCCGTATTAAAACCTAACGCACCCGCAATTTTGCCGCCGACACTAAATGGAATTGTTATGCTTGATTTGAAGTTTATTTTACTCGCAAGTTCTCTTTCTTTTACTGCTTCAATTGGAAGGTCTTCAGGCTTTGAAAGAATTATAGTCTTTCCGTTCATAAGTTGTGAATGAAACCACGGAACAGAATCCTTGCTGCTGTAACTTCCAGATGTTCGTCTTATACCGTCTTTAGCATATTGATGAGTAACAATTAAATCATCTCCGGATTCGCTTAATTCTAATAAAGTCCCTCTTTCAAATTTCAGAAATTCTACCAGTGTTTTCATGGAACTATCTATTTCATCATCTATCTGCTTCCAGGGAAGACTAATGAACTTAGAAGAAAAGCCGGATATTATTTTTTCAAATTCCAGTTTCTCTGCAAGAAATTGCTGCGAGCTGTTTTTTACGTTATTTATTTGCTGTTCATCCATAATTTGAAATCAGTTCAAAGTTATCTGATTATCATTTTTTATTTTCAGAAAATAAATCGGAAAGCCCTCAACATCCTGAGATGAAGAAAGCTTTCCATTGCGTTTAAGGAGGCGCAATAATTATTTCAAGAGTATCATCTTCTTTATATCTAAGAAATTATTTCCATCGATTCCCGTTGCTTCAATTCTATATAAATAAACACCTGAGTTTAACGATGAAGCATTGAAATCAGTTTTATGCACACCTGCAGTAAGGTTTTCATTCAAGAGTACAGCTATTTCCTGCCCCAGTACATCAAATACTTTAAGACTAACTTTTGAATCAACGGCTAATCTGAATTCTATTTTAGTAACCGGGTTGAATGGGTTTGGATAATTCTGCTCTAATGCAAATTCATTAAGTACAGGAACATCTACATCAACAACGTTCGAATATTTATATGTTCCATCAAAGTCAATCTGTTTGAGCCTGTAACTAAATTTTCCGCTGGTAACTGTTCGATCAGAATAAGAATAAGTTTGAATTTCAGTTGTTGTACCAAAACCGGGAACGAAGCCAACAGTTTCCCAATCTTCTTGACCGGGCGTAGTCGAAGACGGAGCCCGTTCTATCTCAAATCCTCTGTTGTTAGTTTCGGTTGATGTAATCCAGCTTAGTTCAACAAATCCTTCAGTAACATTTGCTGTAAATGATACCAGTTCGACAGGAACTACATAATCAACCTGTAAATCATCGATGTTCCAAAGATTTATACTGAATATATTTCCGTTTAAATAAAATATTAACTGATAGGTGTTAGACAGTGGTGCAAAGCTAGCCGTTCTTTCTTCAGAAAGAATATTTCCTGTTATCTGCGTTTCCCAGAGGATTGTACTTGTAGCACCTCCATCATAAGTTACAGCCAGACCAATGAATGGTCCTGTGCCTGAATAGTATTCTGCATACTGTCGCCAGGTAACTGTATTCAGATATAAATTGTTTGAACTGATAGGACAGGATAAAATTTGACTTAACCCATTAAAGTTTGGATCATAAAACAACACCAATTCTGAAGGAGGAGAACCACCAGCATTGTTTGTATTGGAAAGCGACCAGTTTACCTGACCTAACGGACCAATTGGTGTCCAGCAATTTAAATTGTTAAATGGGTCATTGAAAGCTACAACAAGGTTAGGATCAATTTGTGTTGTGAATGACCATGGTAGTCCCTGCGTTTTACAAGTAATATTTTTACAAACTATCCACCACAGATATTTAGTATCATAACTTAGAGTTGGTAAAGCAAAAGACGTAATTGCGGGTCCATCATAAACTTTAGAAACACTTCCAACCGAACCAAACCAAACTTCAGTATTTGTAGTTCCGGAACCATTTGTCCACGTAGCTATATTTCCCGTGATTGGGAGATTAGTTGCGCCGTTTGGTGGATTTGGATTAGACGGTAAACCTACTGAACAAGGAGTCCCATATTGTGTATTTAATGCAAAAGGAGCTATTTGCTGATAACCCCAATCAGTAATCAGTGTAGTTGAACCAGTTCCCAGATCCATAGTTCGTAATTGACCGGTGTTAGTTTCATAATTAAAAGCACTTAAATATATTGTGCCGGTTTCCATGTCATAACTCATTCCCTGACCATAATTTGGCAAATATCCCAATGGACCTAATAAAGTTGCTGCACCTGTCGTTGGATTTATAATATATGCTGCACTGGTATAAATGTCATAAGCGTAACAAGCACCAGCATCATTGAAACACAAGTCTATGAATAAGCTATTAGGAATGCTCATACTACCGATAAGAGTTGCTACTCTGGTAGAAACATTAAAAGAATAGAATTTTTCTGCTGAGATAAGATAATACATGCTATTAGCTGGATTATAAGTGATACCATTCGGTAAGTCTCCACTCAACCCGTTTATCGTGCCCAATAATGTTACCGCACCAGTTGTGGTGTTGAATAAATATAAAGCAGGTTCCTTAGTTGTCAGATAATAATTACCATCACCACCTTTTGTCATAGAAGATGCGAAGCTTCCATTTGGCGGGACAAAAATGTTAAGTGTATTAAATGGCGTTCCGGCGGGCATCGGCATTGAAATAGTAGATTTAGAAACATTTTCATGACCAAATGCAATAGAAGCAAGAATATCGGGAGTGTTTACTATAGTATGACTATTCCCAACTTTAAGGTTTGGGATAGGACCGGCAGAAACTTTCCGGTCTTGTGCAAAGCCGGAGAATAAACCAACGATCGAAAATATTATTAAAAACTTTTTAGTTATATGTAGCATAGAAATCTTTCTTTTATAATTAAACAAATTATTTAAAGTCATTATTAAGTGATACTATTTTATTAATAACATTTTTTTAACGGAAGCAAACTTATCTGTTCGTAATTCATAGATGTACATTCCTGTTGCAACATTGCTTGCGTTCCATTGATACTGATATTTTCCTGCTGTCAATGAACTGTTCACTAACTCGGCTACCTTCTCTCCCAATGCATTGTAGATCGATAACTTCACATTGCTTACATCTTCCGGCAATGAGAATTCTATCACTGTGCTTGGGTTGAATGGATTCGGATAGTTCTGCTCTAATGAATATACTGTTGGCAGCAAC
>JACAFA010000258.1 GCA_013388525.1 Ignavibacteriaceae bacterium
GAACAAAAAACAGTTGAAGCTGTTAAGCAGGCAGTTTACTTCGTTACCAAATCGGATAAAAAGAAACTGCTTCTCCACATTCTGAAAAATGAAAACATTGAATCTGCGCTTGTGTTTACAAGAACAAAGCGCACTGCAGATGTAATAACAAAAGTCTTAAATGATTCTAAAATACATGCGGATTCTATTCACGGAAATAAATCGCAGCAGGCAAGACAGCGTGCACTTAACAATTTTAAGCTGAATAAAACCAAAGTGCTTGTCGCAACTGACATTGCTGCCCGCGGAATTGATATTGATAAATTATCTCACGTCTTTAATTATGATATCCCTGAATTCGCCGAAGCATACATTCACAGAATTGGTCGCACAGCGAGAGCTGGTCTGGGAGGAACAGCACTTTCATTCTGCGATCCCGAGGAAATCAGTTACCTGAGTTCAATAAACCGGCTTATAAAAGTTCCTATCTCAGTTATTACTGATCATCCGTACAAAATGCTTGATATTAAAGAAGGCGAGAATCCGGCTGTGGAAAATAAATTTATAAAAAGAAAAAGTTCTTTCGGATTTGGAAAGAGTGGTAGAAACCGTTCGGGAAGAAGCTTTCGTAAGTTTAAAGCAAAAAGCTAGTTTTAATTTGGACTGAAGCCCGGAATTTATTGGGGATATATGTTGAGGCTGTCTCATAAGTCTCAAAAATCCGGTAGCCGCAACTTTTAAGTTGCGTATTTATTAAATTTTCGCAAGCTAAAGCTTGCGACTACCATAAGAATTTGAGTTATGAGACAGCCTCTTATTAATAGTTATGCAACAATCCCTGAAGAGCGTGGTTATTAGCCCTGACCTTTAGGTCGGGGAATCAATTAAAACAAAAATGATTAAGGGCTTTAGCCCATTTTAAAGTATGGGCATTGAGTGGATTTTTATTTAGGAAATCCCTGCATCTTTCTTTCCTGCTCTTTAGCACGCTTGGCGGCTTTCTTTTCTGCTTTTGTCTTTTGTGGTTTCTTCTTTGTATCTTTTTTTTGAATTAGTTCTTTGCTCACTGCAATTCTCCTGATTTTTTCGATTATTCCTTAACATAAAATTCCCCGCGTGTGTATGCACGGTGAATTATAGATTTCTTTCTTCCGGTTTTATTATAACCATTGGCAGCCATTAAAGATGCGATCATCGCTCCGATATATTGCTTAACTCTGCCGGTAAACTGAAAACCTTTTTTCTTCCTTGCTTCATTATAACATAATTCGGCAACACTTGTAACTGCAGGCATCCCGTATTCAGTTAGAATCATTGCCTGAATAAAAGTCTCCGGCTTCATAACAATATCAAAAAGAAACTTTCCGTCTTCTTTAGCAAGCCCTGCAAACTGAGGATATGCCTCTGCGAATTCCTTCAGTTCGGGAATGAATATTTCTTTTGTATAAATTTTCTTTTTCATTTTTGCACCTGATGGGTTATCTGTTCTTTAATTAACAGGTGCAATATATGTAAGTGATAATTAAGTATTTGTACTAAATATGGTGTGGTTTATATCCGGGAATTAGTTCTTCACCAACCATATTTGCCGGAACAGAACGATTAGTAATTATCAGGAAAGTAATTGAGGTTTGAAACTTTGAAATCAGAAAAACAAGCTTGTAATTTTTTTTCTTTACAAAACTTTATTGTCCCAAATAATCTTTTAGCTTTTTACTTCTTTTTGAACTCCGCAGTTTTCTAAGAGCATTTTCTTTGATTTGTCTTATACGTTCCCGGGTAAGATTGAATCTTTCACCAATTTCCTCAAGCGTTGCTTTTTGATTACTACCGATTCCAAAAGATAATCTGATCACCTCGGCTTCTCTTTCATCAAGAGTAGAAAGAATATCAGCCACTTCATTTTTCAGAGAGTCCTGCATCAGTTCTGTATCGGGCATCGGCTGTTCCTGGTTGTGAAGGATGTCCATCAGTGTACTTTTACTTTCGTCGCTGTTGCTGATAGGTGCATCTACCGATACCTGTCTGCTGGAAATTTGTAAAATATATGCAACTTCATCAGAGGATATCTCAAGAATTTTTGCAAGCTCATCAGTGGTTGGTTTTCTTTCAAATTCCTGTTCCAGATCTCTGTAAACTTTTCCAAGCTTGGTCAAATTCCCAACACGATTTAGAGGAAGACGAACAACTCTTGACTGGTCAGCAATTGCTGACATAATTCCCTGCCGTACCCACCAGACTGCATAAGAAATAAATTTAAATCCTCTTGTTTCATCAAATCTTTGCGCAGCTTTCACAAGACCAATGTTCCCTTCATTTATTAAATCGCCAAGAGACAATCCCTGGTTTTGATACATCTTTGCAACAGAAACCACAAATCTTAGATTTGCTCTTACTAATTTATTCTGTGCATCAATATCACCATTTCTTATTTTAACGGCTAAATCAACTTCCTGCTCAGCAGTAAGCAGATCAACTTTTCCTATTTCCTGAAAATACAGGTCTAATGATTTATTTTCGCGGTTTGTTAATTGTCGTGTTAATTTCACTGTGAAACTTCTTTATCAGGTTATTTTAATATTGGATTAGCGAGGAAATATTCAACGGTAAGAAAAGCGTTCGCTGTTCAATTTCTTCTCATTGCAATATACCGAAATAAATCTTCCAAAAATAGCAGCTTATAATTGGATAAAGAGATATTTTATTTTTTGTTCGGCAATGTATTAAATAGTCTTGTAAGTGAGTGATAATAAGTCTATTTTGCAATTGTTCTGCGAAATAAAACTAAGATAAGAGAAATACTTCTCACAGTGCCCCTCTTTTAATCCTAAATTTATTTACAGAGGCAAAATGCCGGTCAGGTTTTGTTCATTATCTGAAGCCGGATACTCATTTATTATCATTCAATTTAAAAGGAGAACAAAATGAATATTTATGTTGGCAACTTAGCTTCCGATGTTAAAGATGAAGAGTTAAAAGATCTTTTTGCACAACACGGAAGAGTAGACAGTGTTAAAATCATCCGCGATATGTTTAGTCAGACATCGAAGGGATTCGGGTTTGTGGAAATGCCGGGAAAAGCTGAAGCACAGAAAGCACTGACTGCACTCAACACATTTGAATTTAAAGGAAAGAAAATTATCGTTAACGAAGCCAGACCTCAGAGAGAAAGAGGCGGCGGCGGAAGAAGAAGATAATTCTTATTTTTTAACAAGCTGAACCTGGTTCAGCTTCTTTTATTTTTGTTTATTTCAAAATTGGATGACCGTGTCCGAAGAAATTATTTTTTAGAAACTTAATGATCGGAAGATACCAATGAAAATATTTGTAGGTAATTTATCGCACGAAGTAAATGAGCAGGAACTAACTGCACTTTTTTCAGAACACGGGAGTGTGAGCAATGTTCGTATAGTCCGTGATATGTCTAATCAGATGTCAAGAGGTTTTGGCTTTGTTGAAATGGTAAGAAAAGTTGAAGCTAAAAAAGCATTAAAGACATTAAACGATTTTGAGTTTAAAGGAAAAAAAATGTCAGTTAATGAAGCAAAACAGGAACGCGACAGAAACAGTGCCGGCGGTGGTAAAAGCTTCGGCGGCAGAAGAAGATAATTTTTCTAAAATAATCTATAAATAAAGATTATTTATCCTCAAACGAATATCCTGCACCTCGAATACTTTTAAAATAAACCGGCTCGGAAGCATCCGGTTCAAAATATTTCCGAAGACGGGCAATGAAAATATCAACCGTGCGTGTTTCAATATCCGGATTCTGATGCCAGACATTCTCCAGTAATTCTTTTCTTGACACAATTTCTCCCTTATGTTCAACTAAATATTTCAGCAGCATTGCTTCCTGCGGAGTAAGTCGTATTTCTTCTTTGCCGTGCCGGCATCTGAGTGTTTCAAAATTTATTTCGTTAATTCCAAACCTGTAAACTGGCTGAATAACAGTAGAACTTTTATACCAGCTTTTACGTTTTAGCATTCCTTTAACACGATGCAATAATTCCTGAAGATGAAAAGGTTTTGTCATATAATCGTCTGCCCCTTTTTCAAGACCTTTAACTTTGTCTCCGGATTCAGTTTTTGCCGTCAGCATCAGAATCGGTATCTGCGGATCAGCCTTACGTACTATCTCTGCAATTTCAAAACCATTCAGATATGGAAGCATTATATCAAGAATAATCAAATCAAATTTTTCTTTATCAAAATAATCAATAGCTTCTCTACCGTTCCTAGCCCATTTAACAACATAACCTTCTTCGGTTAAATTATATTCCAATCCAACTGCGAGAGTTTCTTCATCTTCTACAAGTAATATTCTGCTTCCCTTGTATGAATCATCAGACATATTTTTTTACACCTGCTTAAGTTTTTTGCCAAATAAAAATTTTTTCAGAGGAAAATCTTTTGCGCCTTTATAAACCGGTAATTCAATTCTGAATGTTGTTCCTTTACCTTCGCCCTCACTGTGTACAGTTACTTTTCCGTGATGAGATTTTATTATTTCTTTTACTCTGTAGAGACCGAGACCGGTTCCTTTAACATTGGGTATGTTACTCGAGTAAATTCTGTAAAACTTATTAAATACTTTTTTCTGTTCACCGGATGGAATTCCAATTCCGTTATCTGAAAAACCAATAACAAGCTTGCCAGAATTGCATTCGAGCTTAACATCAATCTCAGGCTGTTTCGTACAATATTTCAAAGCATTATCCACAAGATTATCGAACACAATCTTTAAAGCATCTTTGCCTGCAAATACTTCACAATCAGCTTCTCCACTTATCCGATAAGATTCTTGATTTACATGGAATCTTTCAAAAGATTCTTCAATTAATTTTTTAATTAGTGTTTCTGCTTTGTAAACCTGATAGTTCAGAATCAATTTTCTGCTATTCTGTGCTGATATATCCAGTATTGAATTTATTAGTCCCTGCAGACGATCAGTATCTTTCATCATCATATTAATAAATTCTTTCATTTTCTCTTCGGGAACATTTCTCTGCCGTAAAGTCTCCAGATATAATTGAATTGAAGAGAGAGGAGATTTAAGTTCGTGAGTTACATTACTTATAAAGCTGTCATAAAGTTTGTTAATTCTCAGCTGAACATTCAGATGTCTGAAGATTAAAGATGTTATAAATGAAAGTCCGATAAGCAGAATTAAACCGAGGACAAAAGGAAGAGCATTCTGAACATCATAAACTAGCTGAGGAGAAACTTCCTCGCCAACTTTTTCAAAGATGATGTAGTTCGAAACATACCAGTAAATCCAGATTCCCAGCAGCGACAACCACACAAGCTGAGCAATAATAAAAATAAGAATATGATAAAACAGAGAGTGTTTGCCTCTCATAAATAATCTGTTCCTGCTTTTAATAATAAATTAAATTCAAGGTAAATATCATTTATTCCTGACAGAAGGTCAAACCTGCATTTTTAATTTTTACATTTCTTTTACAAAATCTGTGAAAAAAATTTTGCATAATAGTATTGAAAATAAATTAACATAATAATGGAGAACAAAGTGAAAGTTCTTTTTGTCTATCCTGAAACTCCCTTTTCATTCTGGAGTTTTAAAGATGCGCTGAAATTCGTCGCGAAAAAAGTTGCCGAGCCGCCGCTTGGTTTGATTACCGTAGCAGCCATGCTTCCAAAAGAATGGGAGAAAAAACTGATTGATATGAATATTTCCGCTCTCGAAGATAAACACATACTCTGGGCTGACTATGTTTTCCTGAGCGGAATGACAATTCATATAAAATCATTCAGAGAAGTAATCAGAAGATGTAACACGCTTGGAGTGAAAATTGTTGTCGGCGGTCCACTTGCAACAACACAGCACCAGGATTTTCCCGGTGTTGATCACTTCATTTTAAATGAAGCTGAAAATACATTACCGCCATTTCTAGAAGATTTGAAAAACGGAAATCCAAAACACATTTATTCCTCAGGTGAATTTCCCGACATTACTAAATCCCCTGTTCCGATGTGGGAATTACTGGAAGTGAAAAAATATGCTTCATTGTCAATGCAATATTCAAGAGGATGTCCTTATGATTGTGACTTCTGCAGTATAACAATGCTTAATGGAAGAATTCCGAGGACTAAAACGACTTCACAATTCATCAATGAGCTTGAAAGAATTTACATGCTTGGTTACCGCGGACCAATATCAGTTGTTGATGATAACTTCATCGGGAACAAGAAAAAATTAAAAAATGAAGTTCTGCCAACATTGATTGAATGGTCAAAGCAAAAAAAATATCCGTTCAATTTCATCACTGAGGTCAGCGTTAATTTAGCAGACGATAACAGCCTGATGGACATGATGATCGAAGCTGGTTTCAACAGTATTTTCGTTGGCATTGAGACGCCGAGTTCTGATGGACTTTTAGAATGTGGTAAGTCGCAGAACTTAAAACGCAATCTTGTATCTTCGGTAAAAACATTACAACAAAAAGGATTTATTGTATCAGCAGGATTCATCGTTGGTTTTGATACAGACTCGCCTTCAATTTTTCAGAATCAAATTGATTTTATACAGGATAGTGGAATCGTTTCTGCAATGGTAGGTTTATTGAACGCTCCGAGCGGCACAAAACTTTTCAAGCGGATGCAATCAGAAAACAGGCTGCTGGATATGTTCAGCGGAAATAATATGGACGGGCAAATGAATTTTATTCCTAAGATGAATTATCAGCAGTTGATGAGCGGCTATTCAAGAATTATAAAAACCATCTATTCTCAGAAGGAATATTATCTGCGCGTAAAACACTTCCTTAACAATTATAAGCTGCCATCCTGGAATAAGAATAAAATTAAGTTTAAAGAAGTAAGAGCATTTATGATGCTGATCTGGCTGCTTGGCACTATTGAGAAAGGGAAAAAATATTTCTGGAAACTATTTGCACTAAGTCTTTTCAGGCATCCGAATAAGTTTCCACTTGCAATGACGATGGCTGTATATGGTTATCACTTCAGGAGAGTGGCAGCAAGAATTTAATCAGATTTTTGACTTTCTCACTTTCATCTGCACAAGCAAAGCTCCACCGGCTGCTATCAACATTCCGATTCCCTCCTGAAAAGAAACTGCTTCGCCAAGAAATATCCACGCCAGTATTGCAATTTGGATGAGCATTGTTCCGTTTATAATGCTTGACTCCATTGCAGAAAGAGTCCGAAGAGTAAAATTCCAAATTGTGAATGCAAGTGCTGTATTAATAACAGCAAGCCAGAGAAGATATAATAAATTCTGAAAGCTAATCGTGGGAAGTCCCTGAAGAATTATTCCAGGTAGTAAAAGAAGAATCGATCCAATTCCCATACTTATTATGGTTACAACTATCGGATTTATTCTGGCTGAACGGTTGATACTTCTACCAAGCACAGCAGAAGCAGAATTAGCAAGAACACCA
>JACAFA010000029.1 GCA_013388525.1 Ignavibacteriaceae bacterium
ATGGGTGATTGATTAATCGGTCCGGTTACTTTAACATCCTGCAGGTAAAGTGTTTGGAATGTTGTGCAGCTAAAAAATACAAGCAGAAAAATGCAAAAGGAAATAATTTTGAAATATTTTGTTGATTGTTTCATTGTTTTTTCCTTTCTTAATCCGGATTAAAGGAATCGGATAAGTCTGCGGTAACTATTAAGCTAAGAACCAGTAGAACTACAGCTGTAATGCCAGCAACTAAACCAATTGTAGCAACAGTGTCAGACTTTTTTTGTTCAAAACTAATTATTTCATTTAGTGCAACTTTACCTTGAAAAGGAGTAATCGGGGAAGAACTCTCTATCGCACCTTTCCCATATAAGGTATCATTAGCTATCTGATAATTAGCAGGCAAAAAGTGATACCTCGTGAAATCTTTAGTGGTTAAGTAAAGCTCTTCACTTAAATTTATTTCAGCTCGTTCTTCAGTAACATCTTCTTTGCTTATTACTTCCAGATACGTACAGCCTGTAAAATTTAGAATTGATAAAATCAAGAAGCAGACGATATATTTTTTTATCATTGTTTTAATCCTCCTTAATTCTTGTTTTAATTTCTCAAAGCATAAATCCAAAGCTTAGTCCAAAGGCCGGATAGAAATTTGGATCTGCTTGACTGCTGTAAAGTGGCGTAAAGAATATTCTGAAAACAAATCCACCGGGACTCACATACCGATAGCCAGCTATTCCGGTTAAAAATACTAAAGACTGATCTCCGGAAGGTAAACCAAATATCTCAACGTCTGTACCTGCAAAGTATGTTGCACCTAATCCAGTTTCCAGTTTATGTCTCTTGCTACCAAACATGTAACTTGCAGTAAAGGGAATGTGTATAAAAGTTCCTTCAGCGAAAATTATTCCCGGTGTTATACCAAATCCACCACGTAAAGTAAAATTTTCTGAGAGCAGTCTTTCGTAGCTAATAGAGTAAACCAAACTGTTTCCACCTATTTCGAGGTAGAGTTGGTTTTGTTTCTTGTTATATGATTCGGGTTGAGCTGATATTTTGCTATAAGGAAGTAAGTTTAAAATTATTATCGAAAAAATTAGAAGTTTCAATTTCAAGCCTCCATAGCTGTAATGTTTTACAAAAATTTATTATTTGTAAATACCTCTTAAATCTCCTACTGCAAAATTAGGATAATCATTAACATTTACATTTGAGGACGAATAATTAATCGTCCAAAAAGTGGATTGCCCATTTGATAGCGGGACTCCAATCTGAGTATAGTTACCACCAAGTTTAGTAGTTTTGGCTACACTTGTATAAAACTGACATTCAACATACCACGGCGAGGTTACTTTGCTGCTGCCATTATTTTTTAGGGAGCCTTTGGCAACGAGACGACTGTTGGCAGCATCAAGATAAGTAGTATCAACTGTAAAAGACAGGTTGGGAATTACAGTGTCCTGATCAGAGCCAACAGTAGTTTCACTTTCATCGCAAGAAGAAATTAGTAATGAAATAATTACAATAATGGATACTATAGTTATTTTCATTTTTGCCTCCTAAATAATTTCATTGATAATTAATAAGCCTGTTCAATACTAAGTATTTACTACTGATCAATTGTCATAAAATTGTCATGAAACTGTAAAAATTAATTCTTATTTCGTCAAAATCATTTTTTTCGTTTGTATGAATTCTTGTGTTCTTAGCTGATAGAAATATGTTCCGCTCGGGAGATTTCCTGGATAGAATGTTATTTCATAGCTGCCAGCAGGTTTTTCTTCATTAATCAAAGTTGCTACTTCCTTTCCCAACACATCGTAGATCTTCAAATTCACCAATCCGAAATCCGCAATCCGAAATCCAATATTTGTTGAGGGATTAAATGGATTTGGATAATTCTGGGAAAGATTGAATGACTTATGAAACTCGAATTCATTCTCAACATTGACAGTTACATCTTTATAACTTACCGGCGGTACAGAATATTGAGGGAAATTATAGTTTGGCGGATCTGCAAATATTCCTAAGAGAATCTCAAGTGTTGGCTGACTTCCGGGAAGATCACTGTGTATGAAACCCTCAGTGTAATATGTATGTTCAAATATTTGTCCGTTAATTAGCTCAGCACTACGAACCGGAACCGTAAAATCTCCATTCAGATTTCTGAAATATTCGATTGTCTTGCAGTAAAGCGGGGGACTACCGTCAATTATTTTATTCTTTCCGATTGTCCATTGGTTGTATCCTACAATGTTGACTACTTCTATATTTCCGAAATCCACAGTATCAATTGTCTCCTTAAATATTTCCGAACTATTCAGAAGACCAACATTTAAATTTTCTATAAGACACGACTGATAATTTGTTAGATAGTCGATTAGTTGAGAATAATTGACGTAGTTACCATTCGGTAATTGAAAGCATTCAGAATAAATTTCAATATCAGTTGATACACCATTGTTGAGATTAAGATCAAAATAGCTTGCAGAAGGAATAAGCTGGTAACAGGAAGGCAGGTTTCTGGCTAAAACTCTTGCAGCCAGCCATTCAATTTCGTTTACAAAGTTCAGCCATTCAAAAAGTTTTCCCTTAAGCATTACAGTCAGCATTTCCGGAGCGCCAAGATGCGGCGTCCCGATGAAAACCATATTTTTGATCCGGGTTTTATCATACAGCTTGATGCATGTTTTGGAAACAATACCGCCCATACTGTGACCAACAAGATTAACCTGGACAGCACCGGTCCACGTAAGAACGCTGTCTATAAAATTTGATAAAAGTTCTGCATTTGTAATATTGTTTTTTCTCCAGTCGTAAGTAAAGCAGAATAAATTTTCACCTTCAGTATGATCATCATCATAATCATCAAGTAAGTAGCCGTTAGCTTCCAAGTTATCGAAGAAACCTTTGAATAAATCCATGGGAACATCTTCCAGCTCATTTCGTAAAGTATTTGCCGCATCGTTTCGTAATGGTGCAACTTTTATATTGTAGTTGCCGTTAGGGTCAATACCATTTGGTTGAAGCAGCAAACTTCCCGTAAAAAACTGAATACCGAACCAGGCTTTTTCATCTGGTATCAGCTGGTTGTTATTATTGAGATCGTCGTAGAGAGGTGAACCCATAATACCAGGTACGTATATAATTGGTAATAAATCAGTTGTTGAAGTATTGCGATTATCTAAATCGATTTGGGATATGCTCATAGAGTGAAGCGATAAAAAAACGATTAGTATTGCTTTTAAGAATTTCATTTAATGATCCGTACGTTTATTAATCATTTCCTTAGTTTTTTTAGAATTAGAATATTCCATTTAAACCTTTGCCAACACCTTCAGCAACGTCTTTAGTAATATCTTCAATAATGCTTTGTATTCCCAGAGCTAATAATACGGCCAGACCGACACCTATCAAACCTACTATGATTGTATTTGTTACATCTATTTTTTCTATTTTAAATTTCTCAACATCTTCTAAACTTATCTTGGTTTCGGAATTAAGCTTTACCTTGGCTCCATTTTCAAGTATCAGGCTGCCCATACCATAAATTGAATCGTTGGGAATAGTATATCTATCATTTTCGAAGAAGTACTCTTCCTGTTTATTGGTTGTTACACCAATGCCAGGATTTCCTTCTATTGAAATAAATTCTTCCTTTGTTACTTCCTTTAGACTATAACAGCCAACCAGATTATTAATTAAAGCCAGTATCAACAAAGAAACAACTATATTCTTTTTCATTTTGACCTCATTGATATTTTTTAATTACTTAATCTCATTGTTTTTATCTTATCAAAATCATCTTTTTTGTGTCTAAGAACTTATCCTTAATGCTCAATTGATAGAAATAAACTCCGCTTGCGATTTTTGAGGCATCAAAGATAACCTCGTGCACTCCGGCTTCCATTTCATCATTAATTAAAGTTGCAACCCTTTGTCCAAGTATATTGTAAATCGAAAGATTAACATTGCTTTTTTCAGGTAAAGAAAATTTTATGGTTGTGCTCGGGTTGAACGGGTTAGGGTAGTTTTGTTCAAGTACAAATTTCTCAGGTAATGGTTCATAATCTTCAACATCAACTGCCTGGTCAATCACAAATTCATCAACTCCGGGGGTTAGTGATTTATCCCATTCAATTCTGAACACGGTACCTGTCTCAGGCATTTCTTCCACGCCGCCGCCGCCTTGCATCTGGTTCCAGTTCATCAATACTAATCTTGCAAAGTGCTCTATTTCAACTTCACCCGACCAGTTTTGAGGGTCAATCATTATTTGAGCCAGAAGATCAAAGTATGCTTGTTCACCCGGTGGTGGATTGGGTCCCGGCTGCATAAAGTAAATCCAATCTGAATATGGATCATTATTTCCTCCGGAAGCTTGATGATCTAACTTGAAATCAAAGATATCATTTTCGTTATCATCAAATAGCCATGGAAAATATCTTACATCATCTAAAGGATCTTCGATTGTTGATCCGAGATACCATATTTCAAAAGGTACCTGAACTAACGAGGCAGTTGAGAATGCCATCCATGCATAACCGCCATCTGTTGTAAACCTGATTTCATAACCATTCCCATTTAATATTTGTAACCTGGCTCCTCCACGTGTCCATCTGTCTAATGCAGCATCATGTGTGGTAATTGAAGGTCCACCGGCAACACAAAAATAATAACCACCAGCTGCCTGCATACCGTTGGGTAAGTTTAAAGAGCCGCCGTTACCTTGTATAACATCTCTGTAATAATCAGCAGAGTAAGCATTGAAAGTGGGAGGAAGAGTGACATCGAAGCCAAAAATCTCAGGAACAGGACCATTACCATTTTCCGTCATGCTGAATCTTTTAACATCATTTGCATCTTTTACTCTAACCTGCATTCCATCAGCAATAGGTGAAGAAAATTCACTACCGGAGAAATCCGTTTGGTTAGCAAGAACGACAACATTTGTTGTTTGATCGGTTAGATTCCACACTTTTTCTCCCCCGGCGAGAGTATCAAATGTTATTTTATAGGGGTGACCTGTTACCTGGTAACCATCTACCGCAACTGCCTGAACGGTGCCACCGCCGTCGCCCTGTGTGTGAACAACTTCAAAAAAGCTCCCGTAGTTTACAACTGAATCGATATGTATGGTTACTTGTAATACGTCAATTAATGATTCAGTATTGTTTGGTGAAGCGTTTGGATCATCATTGTAAGCATAGGCAGTAACTGCAAAGTAATATGGTTTGCCGGGAATTAAATAAGTGCTGTCGATTGCATCTTCTGTAATTAATAATGAATGTTCAATTCCTGAATCCGAACCATACTGTTCTATCCCTGGTTCAGGATAACCGGAAACGGGGTTCATTACAGTTCCCTGGATTTGAGTAATTCCATCAATCTTATCAAAAGTTGCAATTCGAACTGCGTTACTTTTTAACGGTAAGTCAGAAGCAAGCTGGTAAACATTGTATCCCTGGAATTCAAATCCATCCTGGTTAAAAGTTTCAGATGAATTGTTCCAACTCAGTAAAACATTTCCTTCCTGCTGAATTACACTGGCTATTGGCTTAGAAGGGAACGGTGTCCGGGTCATCACGAAAGAATTATTATAAAGATCTTTACTTAAAATTGAGTAAAATCGAAGCAGGCGAATTGTGTTAAGATAATCCAGGCCCGCAGAAGCAATTTCTGAAGCGACGACAACCTGTGTATCACCTGGAGCCATATTGAACGGACCGCAAGCCAGTCCTAATCTTCTATCACCCGGTCCCTGTAAAATTCCATCAATCCATCCTTCACCTGTTAAAGGATTACCCGATAATGCATAAGTTGTTGGTAAGCCGGTTATTGGATTAATGAAAGGGCTTCCCGTTAAACCTACTTTACCTTGCATAAAATTATAAAACTGATCTGCCCCATCAGGGCTTCCCATAACCGGATCTGTGACAGATGCGTCACCTCGCGTGAAATAGTAAAAAGCAGTCATCGGAAGGTTTTCAGGAGCCTGTAGAAGATTGAATCCTGCCCCGGCTGGCGTATAACCATAGATTGGATCATAAAATTCTCCATTATAGGCGTAACCAAGTTGAAGTACTGTATCACAACCAACAAAATCATTTGTAGATTGGCCTATATCAGGATCTGACCACATGGAAACATACATATTATTAAATGTAGTATTTGTTTTATTTATTATTTGGTACTTTCTAAAAAGTAAATGATCAAGTGAACCATATTGATGATAGGACCAGACTGTTACCTGCAGTTCAATACCTAACGGAATTGTTCCGTAGAGAAATTGTGTACGGCTTGGATCGAGGTCGTTTGCAACATACCAGATGGTTTGATCTGCACCCTGATAACCGGGGATGTCAACACTTGGTTCATAAATACCATTGGAATTAATGTCCTCGAAAGGGGCCCCATCAATTGCTCTCCATTCTGTCCAATCAGTTTCATATTGTAATCTTAGTTCAGTTTCAGATATTCCTTCAAACATTGCTTCATCACTCAAGTCTACCCAGGGACCTCCGGGGTAAACATCTCTTCTTACTCTGTAAATTCTAACGTGTGATGCATTAGGGTCTTCGGGTATTAATTGTTCAGGTGGTAAGCCACTATTTGTAATTTTTCCGGGCTGTAAACCTGTTCTATAAGTGGATCCACCCACTCTTACCTGGGGGTCACCGGTGATTTTTGCGCCCCAAATTAACCCGGAAGAAAAGACAGCCGTTTTACCGGTGAGTTTTGGATAGTAGAACCCGGAGTTGGATTGATATACATCAATATCTGAAATACCATTGTTAAAGAACACAGTTCCCACATAGTTTCTGTCGATGTAAGAAGGTATTTCAGCAAGAGCCGGATTGTTACCGGATTTTTTTTGATCGCCTTCTCCGAATAAAAGAGATGAAGAAAGAAGCATAACAGTTAGAAAAAAAATGAACTTTTTCATTTCAGACCTCCTTAATTAATTCTGATATTTAATAACAATTATCTAGTTAAAATTTAAACTACTAATTTCAACAACAGCTTACCTGAGTAATATCATTTTCTTAGTCTCGATATAATTATCAGCTTTCAATTGATAGAAATAAGCTCCGCTTGGGAATCCACTTGCATCCCATTCAATCTTATAACTTCCTGCAGGTTTGTATTCGTCAACCAGAGTTGCAACTTCATTACCAAGCACATCGTAAATTATTAAAGATTGCCAACTGCCTACTGGAGATTGCCAACTGATTTTTGTGTTCGGGTTGAACGGGTTGGGGTAGTTTTGGGATAAAAATAAAGTCACTGGAGGAAAACTACTATTGTCGACGGAAGTAATTGGATTGGTACTGCGAAATACTCCTGAAGAAGTGCCTACATAGAGGTAGTTATTAAGATCAGTTTTAAGTGACAATGTTGTCAGAGTAGTTAGACCGTTATTAATCTTCTCACCGGTCAATCCATTATCAAAAGAAACGTAAACACCACTATCTGTAGCGACGTAAATAGTTTGAGGAGGCATTGTGATGATTGAATTGGAAGATCTATTAGTAATAGCAACAGCATCCCAGTTTTCACCATTATCTGACGAGAGGTATACTATTCCAGCTCCTGTCCAAAAACCGCCGCCATCACAAGCATACAGATTTCCTGAATTGTCTATGGAAAAATCCCAGATGACACCTATGCTATTTATGCCAGCATCTTTTTGTGTCCAGCTATTTCCATTATCCGAAGACTTAAATATATGTGCATCAGTACCAATAAAAATATCATCTACATCGTTTATAAAAATAGAATATACATCCTTTCCTACCATAATTGAATCACTCACTTTTTCCCAATTTGAACTACTCGATTTACGATAAACTCCATCCGTTATAGTAACTGCTAATAAATAGTTATTGTTGGATTTTTCTAAATCGGCTACCCACTCCGGAAGATTTGCATATATCCAGGTTTCACCTAAATCTGTTGATTTGTACAGTCCACTGTCTGTTGTACCTGCATATAAAATATTCTCGTCATTTATATATTTCAGCGAAAAAACATTCTGACTAATTAAGCCACTGCTTACATTTATCCAGTTTAACCCTTGATC
>JACAFA010000085.1 GCA_013388525.1 Ignavibacteriaceae bacterium
ATAATTTTATTACAGTTTTGGAGATGGTTATTTTTCATAAGTCTGCCTGTGTATAGAGGATGATTTAATCAACTTTATTTCTACTAAAGATAAAAATGCCCGGAAGACATTTACTTCAACCGGGCTGTGTAATTACATATTATAATTTAATGCGTCGAGACCGGGATAAACTGCAGTTACATCCAGCTCCTCTTCTATTCTTAATAATTGATTGTATTTGGCAATACGATCTGATCTGGAAGCAGAACCGGTTTTTATTTGTCCAGCATTCGTTGCAACGGCAATATCAGCGATAGTTGTATCTTCAGTTTCACCCGAACGATGGCTGATGACGCTTGTGTATCCGTTAATTTTTGCAAGCTCAATTGCATCGAGAGTTTCAGTTAAAGTTCCGATCTGATTTACTTTTATCAAAATTGAATTTGCAACACCAAGCTCAATTCCTTTTGCGAGTCTTTCAGTATTTGTAACAAAAATATCATCGCCGACTAATTGAACTTTATCACCAAGCTTATCGGTAAGAAGTTTCCATCCATTCCAATCATCTTCTGCCATACAATCTTCCATAGAAACGATAGGATATTTCGCTGCCCAGCCCGCCCAGTAGTCAACCATTTTCTCAATAGGAATTTCCTGGTTTGGTGCTGACTTAAAAAGATGATAAGCATTTTTTTCTTTGATAAAGAATTCGCTCGCAGCAGGATCAATTGCAATCGCAATTTCTTCACCGATCTTGTAACCGGTTTTCTGAATTGCCTCAAGAATTACTTCGATTGCTTCTTCATTCGATTTTAAGTTTGGTGCAAATCCACCTTCATCACCAACTGCGGTATTGTAACCTTTTTTTGATAGAACTGATTTTAAGGCGTGGAAAGTTTCAGCACCCATTCTTAATGCTTCGGCGAAATTCGGAGCACCAACAGGCATCACCATAAATTCCTGGAAGTCAACATTATTATCAGCATGCTTTCCACCATTAAGAATATTCATCATCGGTACGGGTAAAGTTTTTGCATTCGTACCGCCAATATATCTGTA
>JACAFA010000025.1 GCA_013388525.1 Ignavibacteriaceae bacterium
CATTTTATCTGCACCAGTGAAGGCGCCTTTTTCGTGTACGAACAATTCACTTTCCAGCAGAGTCTCTGTCAATGCCGGAACATTTACAGCAACAAATGCGGCATCCTTTCTAGGACTTATATAATGAATTGCTTTAGCCAGCACCTCTTTTCCCGTTCCGTTTTCTCCCGTAATAAGTACGTTTGCCTTGCTTTCTGCAACCCTTGCTGCAACATTGATTACTTCTTCCATCTTTTGAGATTGAGAAACTATGGAAGATATTTTATGCTTCTCCTGCAGCTGAGTTTTTAATAACTGATTTTCAGATTTCAGATTTTTGTGCTCGATGATTCTTTCAATCATCAGATCGAGTTCATCAAGGTCAACCGGCTTTGAAATGTAATCGAATGCCCCGAGCCGCATAGCTTTAACTGCATTTTCCACCGTTCCGTATGCAGTAACAATCACAAAACTTATCTCGGGATTTATTTTTTTCACCTCTCCAAGGACTTCAATTCCGTTTAAATACGGCATTTTGAAATCAGAAAGAATAATATCAACAGAATTACTTTTTGTAATTTCAATTCCTTCCTTGCCGGATGAAGCCGAAAAGATTTTATTACCTTTTTTCTTCAGATAACCTGTAAGAACATCTCTTTGAGCGGCTTCATCATCAATTACTAAAATATTGTAGTCTTTCATTTTTGCGGTATGGTTATTTTGAATTTCGTGTATTTGTTTACTTCGCTGAATACTTCAATTGTTCCGTTATGTTCAGCGATAATTTTTTGAACAATGCTTAAACCCAAACCTGTTCCTTCCGGTTTGGATGTATAGTAGAGATCGAAAATTTTATTTCTATCACTTTCAGGAATACCTTTGCCGTTATCTGACACTTCAATAAAAAGATAATTCCCTCTTCTAAAATAATTTATTTCCACCTTCCCTTTTTTATCAACAGCTTCAATAGCATTCTGCACAAGGTTCATCAATGATTGTTTGATTAGTTCCGGATCAATCGTCATATCAAAAGATTGATCTGACATTTTAATTAATTCAATTCCCTTAAGTTTCGCCTGCTCGGAAAACAATCTGTAAATATCGTCGAAGAAATTTTTTGAATCTACATTTTTTAATTGAAGGCTTAGAGGTTTAGCGTAGCTCAAAAACTGTGTGATGATTTTATTAATTCTCGTTACTTCGCTTTTTAAAAGACCTGTGATGCTGTGATATTCATCTGAATCTTTTTCGACCTTGAATTCTTTATCCAATCGCTGAGCAATCATTCCAATTGCATTGATCGGATTCCTGATTTCGTGTGCGACTCCTGAAGCCAGTTCACCCATTGCGGATAATTTTTCCTTACGTTTCGATTCTTCTTCGAGCCGTCGTGCTTCTGTCAGATCATTAATAACTATAATAAAATTGTTTTTTCCCGCTTCGTCCAGGTTTCTGGTGAAATTCAAATTGAGGTATTTTTTCTCATCACCAATTTTGGTATCAATTGAAACGTCGGCGCAGTTTTCATTGTTATCTTTGCAGTAATCTGATAATGATAGAAAAATTTCGCCGGATAAATCGAATAAGTCTTTATTAATAATTTGATCTCCCTTTGTCTTAAAGAGATTTTCGGACGATTTATTAAACAGGGTTATTTGCATTTTATCGTCAACAACAATCACCGCTTCTCCCATATTCTCCAGCACAGTTGATGTAAAGGTTTTGAATTTTTTAAATTCGTTTGAAACAGCTTTTAGATTTTGTGTGGTGAAGATAATGCTGAGAATAATTACACCTATCGCAGCAAGAACCAGTGAGATAATGATCAATCTTCTTACCATTCTATCTTCAACTGCCCGGACTTCATCAAGAGTCAAACCTATCCTGAAAATTCCAATCACCTCATCGTCATAATTAAGCCTCTTAACTGTTTCAAATACCTCTTTGTTTTTATAAAAGTGCGTCCTTGAATAGATTCTGTCTGAACTAATTGCGTTAATTAAAAATGTATCTGATAAAATTGTATTCATAGTGTCAACAGAATTACCAGCAGCAAGGATGCCGATTGAATCCTGCAGAACTATGTACTCAATTCCAGGGTTGTCTGAAATATCTCTGATAATTTTTCCAAGCCCGATTCTTTTCCTGAATTCCAAAAATTCTTCTGCATTAAGATTGATAACTATTGCCCCTCTGTTATTTGAGCGAGCAACAGTTACTGCGAATCTTTGCTCATCTGTAAACTCAGCCTGTTTTAAACCAATAGCAAATTCACTCAATCCATTTTTTAATATTGGTTCTAATTCTTCAAACCTATTAATGTTTTTTTCGCCATGTGGATGATCTTTTTCCGGAATTCTGTTTGAAAGAACTCTTGTTCCGTCTTTATTAAAAATATTAATTCTGAAAAGAGAATTTTCCTTTCCAATCTCAACCAGTTTTTGATGAGTCAGAAGATTCAGGCTGTCTAATTTTCTGATGAGTCTTGCATTGTTAAACAATCTTTCCGCTATTAGAAATTCAATCTCTTCACTTGAGTTAAGTGCGTTAATGCTGCTTTGGTTTACGGTTTCGATTAATGATGCGGATTGCTCGGTAAGTAAATGTAGAATTTCATCTTTGCTTTGTTGAAGTTCGATGAATGCAGAGACAACCATAAGCATACCGATTATCAGTGCAACTGCAATTATAATTTTTGGCTGCAATTTATTCAGGAAATCCATATTCAAAACTAATCAGAATTACAGCAAGATTGAATTCAGAAATTAAGGCAAAGGCTTAGGCGAAGGCAAAATCATTTATGCAATTAAAAACTCGTTTGAAATTTTAATTTGGCTTCGTCCACATAGTCGAAGTAATTCGTCCTTACCGTCGAAGAATTATTCTTCTTCAAATAAAAAATTCAAATAGAAAGTAAAAACAAATCATTTGTTGCTGGCACATCCATTGAATAACTGAATCAAAAGTAATTCAACAATCATAAAAAATAAAAGGAGTAATAAAATGAAAACCAAAAAAAATCTCTTGTTCGTAATTACACTTATAGCAAGTGTAATATTCTTTTCAGCTTCAGTCTTTGCGCAGGATGAACCTGTAAAGAACAAAGAAGAAAACCAGGTGAAGACACAAACCCAGTCACAGGATCAGAACCAGGTTAAAAACCAGGAACAAATCAAATCTCAGGGCGATCCTCAAACGCAGCTTCAAAACCAAAACCAGAATCAGCTCAAAGAGCAGAATAAAAATCAGGTAAAGACCCAAACCAAAGAACAGAACCAACAGCACGGCAGCGGTTTTATTGATGAAAACAGCGACGGTTACAATGATAAAGCACCCGATGATGATGGCGATGGAATTCCAAATGGAAGAGATGAAGACTATACTGGTTCACAGAACAGAAAAGGAGCAGATGGCAATAAAGGTTTTGTTGATCTTGATGGTGATGGTTTAAATGATAACGCAGTTGATTCTGACGGCGATGGTATTCCAAATGGTCAGGATCCTGATTACGTAAAACCGAAAGATGGCACCGGTCAGAAGAATCAGAATGGAAAAGGAAACAATGGCAATGGTAAAATGTGGGGTCCAAAAGATGGAACAGGTAACAACGGAGTTGGTCCGAAAGATGGAACTGGCTATGGTTCAGGTTCCGGAAATGGAACTGGCACCGGTAATCAAAGAGGCGGAAGAAAGTAATTCAAAAGCTTAAACTAAATAATAAGGACGACAACCACTGTCGTCCTTTCTAATTAACAATCATAAAATATAAAAGAGGTGTAATATGAAAAAAAGTAAATATCATCTTTTCATCATTTCTCTATTGACTTCATTTCTTCTGTTAGCTTGCCAGAGCGAAATGCCAACTTCAGCCGATGACTCTTCAACACTTTCCAAGTTCGGTGGAGGAAATGGTAATGGAGGAGGCTCAACTTACGAGCTTTCACAAGAGGAAAGAGATGGACTTATTCACATGAGAATTGAAGAAAAGCTTGCAAGGGATGTTTATATAGTTATGGGTGAGTTATGGAATCACAAAGTTTTTTTGAATATCCAGTTAAGTGAGCAGAAACATATGGAAGCAGTAAAAAGATTACTTGATAAATACAGCGTACCGGATCCGCTGACAACTGACTCAGTTGGCGTTTTTCCTGATCCGCAATTTCAACTTTTATACGATCAGTATATTCTGCAGGGGAGTCAATCTTTGAATGAAGCCTTACTTGTAGGAAAAGCAATTGAGGAACTGGACATTGCTGATCTTACTTATCAACTGACCTTTGTTGATAATCCTGATATCATAAGAGTATATCAGAATTTGAAAGCAGCATCAGAAAATCATCTTGCTGCTTTCTTGAAATGTTTAAATGTTCCGGTTACTGATTAGAGAAAAATATCCTTAGCGGATTCAAGGACCGGAGGCTAATTTAAGTTGCCTCCGGTTCATCATTTATCAGCATACTATTATTAATTAAAAAATCTTAGTACGTTTAATTAGTAAAGATAAACTATTTAGGAAACCATACGCTTGTTTATCAAATTCTTCATAGACCGAAGATTATTATTTAAATCAACTCACACTATCCCATCAGGAATTCATTTTTCTTTTTTACATAACTATATATCTCTTAAATGGAGGTTCATATGAAACTATTTTCATTGTTGTTTACAATTGCTTTTTTATTTGCATCGGCTATAATGTTTTCACAGATTAAAGCTGGCGGTGATGCTCTCGGCACTCAGACTTATGATAAATATGATAAGCCTGAATTTTGCGGAACATCCTGCCACACAGATTTTTACCAGCAGTGGAAACAAGCGATGATGTCACAGGCATATACTCATCATTGGGATGAGATTGAGTATTTCAAGCTTGCAGTTCCGCATGCAGAAAAAGATGAGAAAGTTGCAGAGGTTAAAGCCGGCTGCAACGGATGTCACGCGCCAATTGCTTTTCTTGCCGGAGATGTTCCACCACCAAAACCTGAAATGAATTCAAGAGCAAACGAATCTGTTTCGTGCGATCTTTGCCACACAGTTACAGGCTTTGCAGGCGATACTCCATACAACTTCAATTATATATCGAGTCCGGGAAATATTAAATATGGACCAAGAGGAACAGGTAAATCGCCCGAACACGAAATTCAAAAATCTGATTTTCTTCAAACAGCAGAATTTTGTGGCACCTGTCATAACGAAAAAGATCCTTATGGCATTTGGGTTAAGTCAACTCACCTTGAATGGAAAGAAGGACCGTATGCAAAAGAAGGAGTTAAATGCCAGAACTGTCATATGACACAGGCTGAAGGTGTTTCTGCTGATGTTGGAAATAAATATCCTGATGTCTGGCAGCATCTTTTTCATGGCGCACATGATCCCGGAAAAGTTAAAGGAACAATTGA
>JACAFA010000102.1 GCA_013388525.1 Ignavibacteriaceae bacterium
GTAATTCCATTTTCTCTTCTCATCAAAGATTGCAAAATATCTTTTATGAATCACAAGCGAACTGCCGTTCAGCTTTCTGTTGATATTGCAAAACGAATGAAAGAAAATTTCGGTGATGAGATAAAAATTGAAATGGACACGTTGATTGCCGGTGCAATCTTAATCGATATTGGAAAGCTAATTGAGTACGATAAAGTTGATGGAAAACTGGTAACAAGCAAAGCCGGTCATTTACTTCGTCATCCATTCAGTGGAGTTTCAATTGCGGATCGTTTTGGTTTACCGTATGAAGTTCAACACATAATTGCATATCACGCAAAAGAAGGTGATCTTGCGAAACGAAGTGTTGAAGCTATTATAGTTCATCATGCAGATTTTGTTAGCTTCGATCCTTTTAAGGTTTAATACAATAGCACGCAGATGACGCTGATTTTGGAGATCAGCGCAGATCAGTCTCATCTGTGTCATCAGTGTGCCATTGTTTTTATTTATTAAAGACTTGGAGAGTAAAATGAGTCAAACATTAATCGAAAAAATTGCACAAAAGTTTGCATTCGGATTGGATGCAAAACACGAAGTTCACGCAGGTGATTATCTTTCTATAAAGCCTGCTTATGTTATGACGCACGATAACACAGGTGCGGTTATTCCCAAGTTTAAATCAATTGGTGCAAAAAAATTATTTAATCCGCGACAAGTTGTAATTACTCTCGATCATAATGTTCAGGATAAATCAGAAAAAAATCTTGAGAAGTACAAAAAGATTGAAGACTTCGCAAAATCAATGGGCGCTGATTTTTATCCCGCTGGTCGCGGAATCGGGCATCAGATTATGTGCGAAGAAGGTTACGCTTTTCCGGGGACAATGGTTGTTGCATCCGATTCACATTCAAATATGTACGGCGGACTTGGCTGCCTCGGAACCCCAATCGTTCGTACAGATGCTGCAGCAATTTGGGCAACAGGCAGAACGTGGTGGCAGGTTCCTACAATTGCAAAAGTTGAACTTAAAGGAAGTTTACGACAAGGAGTAACCGGTAAAGATGTAATCATTGCTTTGTGTGGATATTTTAATCACGATGAAGTTTTAAATCACGCAATAGAATTTGTTGGAGATGGAATTCGTTATCTAACTATTGATGAAAGATTAGCCATTGCAAATATGACAACTGAATGGGGAGCACTTGCAGGAGTTTTTCCAATTGATCTTGCAACAATTCTTTGGTTGAAAAAACGAGAAAGGTTTATTGAGCACCGCGGACTTGAAGGAGTTTTTTCCGATGCCGATGGTAATGGGCAGCATCCAAGAATTAATCATAAACGAATTGAAGAACTTGAACACAACATTCCGCACGCTGATGAAAATGCTTTCTATGCAAAAGAATTAACAATTGATCTTTCAACAATAGAACCTTTTGTTTCCGGACCAAACACAGTTAAAACTTATACCGCCGTTTCAGAACTTAAAGAAAA
>JACAFA010000272.1 GCA_013388525.1 Ignavibacteriaceae bacterium
CACTATAAGTTTTATACGCACATACTATTAAACCAATCAGTATGCTCGTTCCGGGAATATCAATAATGCGTCTTCCCAGTGTGAGAATTAGAACTCCGATTACACATAAAAGAAAAACCGGAAGCGCTAACATTTCAAAAAATCCCCAAATTGATCCGAGGATTAAAAGCAGCAGAAAAAATTCGATTCGTTTTGTATTCATTTTCTTCACCTTTTATTGAGAAGTTATTTTTATTAATTCGTAATTGTTTATTGTCAGACGAGGAATCGGGATGAATGTAAATGACAGGATGAAAAACTTAATTAAAAAGTTTTTACCGGAAGGCATCAAAAAAAGTATTGGATCACCGCGAAGTGATACTTCCTTTGTCGAACTGTTCTTTGCTAATGCCTTATTATTAGCTTCCCCTAAAATTTCCATAATAGTAGCTATTCTGCATTATGATGAAAAAAAACGAGTTTAAGCAGGAGATTTATTTCACCCCTGGGCAGAAACTAAATATTTTACAATCGAAAATTAGGGTTGAGCCTTCGTAAAATCAAACTAAAAGTTACGTTTATAGTTTATAAACAGCATTTCTTGATATTTAGCAAGTATCAATTATTATTACGGAATTATTGTTGCCAGAGTTTAGGAAGAAAATCTATTCAACGAGAAAAATTAGAATATGAATGGTTTTTTGCAGAAATCAATCTAAATTAAAGAAATCAACATCCTCGAGATTCAGGCTAAAATGTTCTAAAAATTTTGCTACTAAAGTTTCTCTGACAACAACCAGTACCTTCGGAAAGTAAGAAATATTTTTACTTATTATTTCATTTGCGACGGGAGCTAATCCTCTTCCCTCAAATTCCAGCGGACCGATTTCATCAATTATAAGGTAGGAATAATTTTCGACTGAGGCTTTTTGTAAAACTTCCTTTGCCCATTCAAAGACATTTTTTTTGAATTTGTATCTGCCGACTGTGACTATATCAACTTCTTTTTCAGTTGAATCAGCTTCTAACAATTTCTTCTTCCCTGAAGAAATTTCGTACAGATATCTTTTACCATCTATCAAAGGGGATAAAATACCACCTATATCTTTTCCGTTTTGAACGAAGGATAAAAGTTTTGTGGACTTTCCACTTTTCACCGGTCCGGTATATATCAGAAGTTTTTTCAACGATTTAATATTATTCTTTTAAGATATTTAAAATCTTCCTGAGTGTTCAAATTGAAAAATAAATCATTATTGTAGAATGAGAGATATTCAACTTGTATAATTTCTGCTTCAATATTATTAATCAAATTCCGAATTGAAAAATGTTGGTCTTTCTTTTCAAATGAGTTTGTAAGTGAAGCAAATATTTTTTCAATTTCCGGAAGCAATTCTTTACGGTAAATTCCTGCTAAATAATGATGACGACCGGAAGCAACACAGTATCGAATAAGTTTATCACTTTTAAAATCACTTATGTATTTGATCAATTCCCCGGACACCAGAGGAAGATCGCAGGAAATAAAAAAGTTTTTATTTGCTGATGAGTGAAACAAACCGCTGTGAATTCCTGAAAGAGGTCCTTTGTGTTTAAAGATATCTTCATACAAAGGTACATTCAAAAAGCGGTAATCATCCGGAGTATTGGTCACGATAAAAACTTCATTGAAGATTGATTTCATCAAATTCGTCATTCGTTCAATTACGCTTTCCTCACCTAATTTCAACAGGGCTTTATCAGTTCCCATTCGTGAACTTTTACCGCCTGAGAGTATTATACCTGTGATGTCAGTATACACAGCTAAATTGAATCCTTCACGCTTTGTAACCAACAACTGTTATGCTATAGATTCCAATATTACTCGTCTTAAATATTCTGATTGCTAAATCGTTGAGATACTCTTTAAGAACATCATCAGGTAATTCTATTACTTTTGTTTTTTTGATTTCAACATTTTCAAATCCTGTTTCCTTAATTATTTTTAGATATTCATCCTGCTGCAAAGCTCCCGAAACACAACCGGCGTACATCTCTGCTGACTTTTGCAATCCTTCGGGAAGTTCACCTTTAAGAACAATATCAGAAACACAAAAATGAGCACCGGGTTTTAGTATTCTGTAAATTTCTGAAAATGCTTTTTGTTTATCAGGAACAAGGTTTAAAACACAGTTGCTTACGACAACATCGGCAAGATTATCTTTGAGAGGGAGCTGCTCAATATCACCTAGTTTAAATTCCACATTCTTATAACCAAGCTTCGAATTATTGATGTTTGCCTTTTCAATCATCTCTTCAGTCATATCAATCCCAATGACTTTCCCTTCATCTCCTACAATTGCTCTTGCGACAAATACATCGTTTCCAGCACCGCTGCCAAGATCAACAACTGTGTCACCTTTCTTAATTCCTGCGTGTTCAGTTGGTAAGCCGCAGCCAAGTCCCAAATCAGCGTCTGCAACGTATCCATCCAAATGATGGTATTCATCCTGCATCACTGTGTAGCCCACTATTTTGCTTTCTTCACCACCGCAACAAGCCGGTCCGCAACAGCCTGAACTTTTAGAAGTTTTAGCGATTTCCCCATACTTTTCTTTTACAACCTGCTTTAAATCATTTGCTGTTTCCATAAATATTCCTTTTCATTTTAAATTTTGAAATCAAGTAATTATGTAATCTTGTAATTTTATTCAACAACAACCTATTTTCGAAAACATTTTATCTAAGGCAGCTTTTGCTTTAGCCAGATTTTTATTGTTCACA
>JACAFA010000046.1 GCA_013388525.1 Ignavibacteriaceae bacterium
GTTTCTTTAAAAACTTCTTTTGCAAGATGCATAATCACCTGTCTGTTATTCCATGCGAAATTAGCTGCTGCCTGCATTGCGGCAAGGTAATCCTGCCCTTCCTGAGATTTTATTGGTGCGCAGGCAAGCTGTTTATCAGGAAGTCTGAAACCATATTTATTACTTGCCTGAAGAAGAATTTTCAAATAATCATCGCAAACCTGGTAACCGAGTCCACGTGAGCCAGTATGAATTTGAATTACAATTTGACCTTTAAACAACCCAAACACATCGGCAACTTTTACATCGTAAATTTCTTCAACAACATCAACCTCAAGAAAATGATTACCTGAACCAAGAGTTCCAACCTGATCAGCACCTCGCTCAAACGCACGTTTGCTAACAACCTCTGCATCTGCGTTTTTAAGTGTACCGCTTTCTTCAGTAAAATCAACATCGCTTGAAGAACCAAGATCATTTTCCAACGCCCAGACAGAACCCTTGGTTAAAACCTTTTTAAGATCAGTTGTTGATAGTTTTTTAATTGCTCCACTTGCGCCGACACCTGTCGGTACAGCATTAAATAATTTCGCGATGAGCTCACTGACTCTTGCTTTTATTTTTTCATATTCCAGATTTGTTGTGGCAAGTCTTACTCCACAATTTATATCATAACCAACACCACCCGGAGAAATAACGCCTTCATCAAGATTTGTAGCAGCAACCCCACCAATAGGAAAACCATAACCCCAGTGAATATCAGGCATAGCGAGAGAATATTTTTCTATACCCGGAAGATGAGCAACATTAACTACCTGTTTTAAAGCTTCGTCATCTTTCAGACCTTTTTCAATCATATCTTTTGAAATATAAATTCTTCCCGGAACTTTCATTTGTCCGGATGCAGGAATCTCCCACAAATTTTCACGTATTTTAATCAATTCAATTCCACCAACATTCATAATATTACTCCTCCTTTCTTAAATTGCTAAATATCAAAAACAATTAGAGTTGAATAGTTACCCTCTCTTTCAATAATATCTAACTTATGGTAAGTGACTGATTTAATTTCCTGCTTCAACTTTAGATCATTTTTAAGTTTTATGCCTTTCAGTTCAGCAGATAATTCGCAGCCATCAGCATCATCAAAAATTTTAAGTGCTTGAATAGAAGTACATAACCACTTTTTCGTTATCAGAAGATAATTTAATTCGTTTAAAAACGTAACCAGCAATTCCTCTTTTGATGAAGCAGAAAGTTCTAGTTCAATCACATCATCATCTTCAACTTTTATTTCATCAACAATTGAATGAAGCCATGCTTCTGCACCTGCTTCAAATAAATCATTAAGGCTGCTGCCGCTTATTTCAACTGCGATATCTGCCGTATGGTCAACGAACTTATAGCTTTTACTCATAATGCTAAAAAATATCCTATTCTTTGATTATAATTTAGTAATGAATTTGTAAAAAAGAACCTTCTATATTACTGATTACCATTCTTTATATTTGTTTCCAGCGATGAAAAATCTTTCAGAACATCAAAAAGGGATACTCTACGTTTTCACCGCAGCTTTGTTATGGAGCAGCGGTGGATTATTTATAAAACTTATTTCACTATCAGCAATGCAGTTATCTTTTTTCAGATGTTCAATTGCAGCAATCACTTTTGCGCTGATCTTTAAAAAAAGAATTTTTCGCATTAATAAATTGAGCCTGATTAATTCAATATTTTATGCGATAGTTTTAATTACATTCGTCATCGCTACCAAAACCACAACCGCAGCCAATGCAATTTTCTTACAGGCAACAGCACCAATTTACGTTTTAATTTTCGAACCAATTATCGGTAAAACCAGATACGAACAGATAAATATTATTACAGTCGGGGTTTGTATTCTTGGAATGATATTATTCTTCGTCGGAAAACTTGAACCCGGACATCTTGAAGGAAATCTTGTTGCACTTATTTCAGGAATTACTTTCGCTGCATTCTTTTTAGGAATGAAAAGAAATAATCAGCAATATCAGCAAAGCAGTATTTTTTATGGTAACATTTTGGTTGCACTAATCTGTATTCCATTCATATCATCAATTGAAACTTTAGCGACTTCAGATTTATGGATGGTTAGCTTTCTCGGAATTTTTCAAATTGCCGTAGCCTATGCATTCTTTGCTTCAGGCTTGAAACGAATACAGGCAGTTGAAGCTTCAATAATATCTATGGTTGAACCCGTACTAAATCCTGTTTGGGTTCTGATTGGTTATGGTGAAGTTCCATCCTTTACTGCAATTATTGGTGGTTTGATTATACTCGGGGCAATTATCGTCAGAAGTCTTATTGCAGGTGGAATTAGATTAAGGAAAAAATTTATTTCATAGTTCAGGGTGCGAGCCTGAATATCTTCCAGCTTTGTTTAGTTTTTTTATAGCAAATCCGATCATGCAAACGGTTTTCTCTCCCCTGCCAGAATTCAAAGTATTCAGGAATTAAAATAAAACCTCCCCAATTTGGTGGAAGAGGAATCTTTTTCCCTTCAAATTTTTCTTTGGTTTCTTTGAATTTCTCTTCAAGATATTTCCTGTCAGGAATAATTTTACTTTGTTCAGAAGCCCAGGCAGCTATTCTGCTTTCGAGAGGTCTGGTATCAAAATATTTTCGTGATTCAAAACGCGAAAGCTTTTTAATTTTTCCTTCAATCCTGACCTGCCTTTCGAGTTCGGCCCAGAAAAAGAGAAGTGAAGCAAAAGAATTCTCGGATAAGTTTTGTCCTTTTCTGCTCTTATAGTTGGTGAAGAAACTAAATCCTTTGTTACTTAATCCTTTAAGCAAAACAACTCTGGCTGAGGCTTTTGCATTGTTATCAGCAGTTGCAAGAATCATTGCATTTGGCTCAATTAAATCCAAATTAAGCAATTCATTAAACCATTTCTGAAA
>JACAFA010000291.1 GCA_013388525.1 Ignavibacteriaceae bacterium
ATGTTTTCTTGTTTACTTCTGATAAATATGAGGGCAATCTCATAGATTCTCCCGAAGGCAGGCTTGAGTGGATACCAAACGACAAACTCACCGAAATAAATTTATGGGATGGAGATAAGATTTTTCTTCCCTGGTTATTTGAAGATAAATTTTTTAGTGCAAAGTTTAGTTATATAAATGGCGATTTTGTGGATTACTCGGTTGTATTTTATTAGCCGCCAATTAAAAGACTTTAATTATTGATCCGCTAACATAAAATGGTGCTCATCATAAAATTATTTTTACATTTATGTCGTTTTCTGATAAAGCAATTGATTACTTTTGCAAACTCAAACTGCCCAAAGCAACTTCCGGCAGTATTAAAATAATAAATCCTTATGAGTCTGCCGGGACTAAGTCAATAATTAGAAAATTTTATTCGAAGTTTTATAATGATGACGATGACCGGATATTTATCATCGGAATCAACCCTGGAAGGTTTGGCGGCGGTTTAACAGGAATTTCATTTACTGATCCGGTTGCTTTAAGAGAACATTGTTTGATTGAAAATAATTTTGGCAATCGAAAGGAACTTTCCAGTACGTTTGTTTATTCTGTTGCAAAACATTTTGGTGGTACAAAAAAATTTTTCTCCAGGGTATTTTTGACTGCTCTGTACCCTTTCGCTATTACAAAAGAAGGAAAGAATTATAATTACTACGACGAGATTTCACTCTTTAATTTGCTTAGAATCGAAATCGTTAAAAATATCAGTAAACAAGTTGGCTTCGGAGCAAGTAGAGAATTAGCTGTTTTGCTCGGAAAGAAAAATGCTGACTACTTTTTACCAATCAACGAAGAACATAAATTTTTTAAGAGGATTATCGTGCTCGAACATCCGCGTTACATAATGCAGTATAAGCTCAAACAAATTGACAAATACGTTAAAAAATATCTTGAAGCAATCAACAATTAAAGAACATTGGTCTTAAATAATTCTATGAACAATTACTTAAAAACAAACTACAATCTCAACGACAAGGAAACTGTTTCTGTAATTGACGAACTTCCTCTCTGGTCGGCTCCGTTTGGATTAAAACTTCTCGAAAAAATTAATTACAGAAAAAACATTGCTGCATTTGATATCGGTTCGGGATTAGGTTTTCCATTACTTGAAGTTGCAATGAGACTTGGCAACACCTGCAAGGTTTATGGAATAGATCCGTGGGAAGCAGCGGTTGAGAGAATTAAAACAAAAATTAAAATTTATGAGATTGAAAATGTTGAGGTAATTACGGGTGTTGCGGAAAAAATTCCTCTTCCTGATAATTCTGTTGATCTGATTTTCAGCAATAACGGGTTGAATAACGTCAACGATATCAAAGCAGTTCTGAATGAGTGTAGAAGAATTTCTAAAACCGGATCGCAGCTTTTGTTTACTTATAACACAGATAAAACAATGCGGGAGTTTTATTCTGTCTTCGAAGAATTACTTCGCGAACAAAAGATGCTTAATGAGCTCGAAACAACAAAAGAACACATTTATAAAAAGCGTAAACCAGTTGAGGAATTTGTCCAACTATTAAATGAAACCGGATATGTAATCAACGAAATATCTCACGATGAGTTTGCTTATCGCTTTGTTGATGGAGCTGCGATGTTCAATCATTTTCTTATTAAACTTGCTTTTGTTGATGGCTGGAAGAATTTAATTTCCAAAGATAAGCACAAAGATTTTTTCGCAGAGCTTGTTGAAAGAATAAATCAACTCGCAAAAAGTAACGGATATTTGAAACTAACCATTCCTTTTGCAACTATAGATTGTGAGAAAATCAGGGAATAAATTGCGCCAAATAATTTATCAAATAGCCCCAGACAACCGAAACGAAAAGGCAGATTAGCAATGCTCGAATAGCTATACTATGCTTGCCATCTTTAAATAAAACTATCGGACCGAAACCCGCGCCGGTGCTTAATCCAGCAATAGTTGCTCCAACAGACAACCCGCTGTGTAAATAAGCTTCGGCAATTGCGATTGACGCGGCACAATTTGGAATCAAACCAAAGATTGCAGCAGCTACAACCTGAATGTTAGGATGTGACTGAATTAATTTTATCAATTGTTCTGAATCGGAAAGAAACAAAACAAAAGAGATTCCAATGGTAATTAATAAAACCCAAAAATAAATTCTAAGAGTACGTTTAAGTGTATGAAAAGCAATTTCACCGTACCTTGTTTTCTCAAGTTCATGTTTTATCTCAACAGCGTACGAAGATTTAACCTCGGGCAATGGACCGTCATATAGTTTATTGCCGAGCAACAGATCAAAAGCATATCCCGATATCACACCGATTAGAAATTTTAATCCCATAATGTAAATAATCATCATCTCTTCTCCACGATGTGCTAATAACACGGGTAATGCCTCGTCAGATGTTGCAAGATACGTTGCAACGAGCGTTCCAAGTGTTACTCTTTTTGAGAGAAACATGGTTGTTACAAAGACTGACATTCCGCATTGTGGAATAATTCCAAGCAATGTTCCTGCAAGAGGACCGAGCGGACCTGAAATTTTTAATCGTGAAATAACATCTATTTGTTTTGTGTGCGAGAAATATTCAAGAATAAAATATAAAACAAAAAGCACTGGGATCATTTGATATGTATCTGATAGCGAACCCAGAAATATTTCGGCAATTCCGGTGTGTTGATGCGAATGCATTTAGGTTGTCTTGAATTGAGCTTTATTCTCTGTCAGAAAATCTCTGATAGCTTTATTTACCATTGCCGGATTTTCTATTGGTGACATATGTCCGGAGTTTTCAATCAAAATAAATTTTGAGTTTGGAATTTTCTCTGCCATAAATTTCATAACATCCGGGGGAGAAAGTTTATCTTCGCTTCCACATATTACAAGGGTTGGAATTTTTATTTGGGCAAGGCTTTCTGTTGTGTCTGTTCTTCCTGCCATTGCAAGCAGGCAACCTTTTACTCCTAACGGATTATTTCCTTTAGAACGATCAACTGTTTTTCTATAGTCTGCATTATTTTCTTTTATAAACTTTTCTCCAAAGCAGTTAAGAACGAAAGACTCTATAAAATCATAAAATTTGCCTGTGTTAATTAGTTTAATTGCTGCTGCCCGTTTAAGCTTTCCTTCGTTGTCATCTGCGGTTGATTTGGTATCACATAATATCAGGGCGCTGAATTTATTTTGCATTCGTTCCATAGCTCTGAGAGAGATATAACCTCCCATTGAAAGTCCGCACAAAACGGGTTTGTCTAATTTCATTTCATCAACTATAGTTTCAAGATCGTCAACAAAAGATTCCATTGTGAACTGTCCGTCTCCGGCCGGAGATTCGCCAAGTCCACGAATATCATAGGAAACACAAAAATAATCTTTACTTAGTTCTTCAATTTGTGCATGCCACATATTGTGATCGTAAGGAAATCCGTGAATAAAGAGCATGGGTTTTAAGCCTTTTCCTCCTGACGTAAATACCGAAAGGTTATTAATTACTTTTTTAATCATTATATAGAAAAATATTTTGTTATACCAGAATGAAATTTAATTCATTATGTCTTATTATTCACACAAAAAAATAAATCTTTTAGTTATTTATACATTTTTAGTCGAAGGTTAAGAAATGAAAATTGCATTCGTTGCTGCTGAATGTGTGCCATACGCAAAAACCGGCGGACTCGCAGATGTTGCAGGTGCCTTGCCTGCAGAGCTGGTTAAGCTGGGACACGAAGTAAAGGTTTTCGTTCCAAAATATTCTTTAATAGATGAGAGCAGGTACGGACTAAAGTATAACTGGGATATTGGCGAAATGCCAATAAGAATAAACGGTGTAATTCGTTCAGCACATGTTCATCAGAGCAAGCTTCCGAATACAGAGATAGACATTTATTTCATAGATTGCCCGCATTATTTTTACAGGCACGCCATCTACACAAGCGACCCGGACGAAGACGAAAGATTTATTCTGTTTTCAAAAGCTGTAATTGAAACTTTCCAAAGACTTCAATGGACGCCTGATATTATTCACTGCAATGATTGGCAAACGGGGTTACTCCCACTATTTATAAAAGATAATTACAACTGGGATCGGATGTTCGATCGGACAGCCAGTGTTTTTACAATACATAATATTGGTTATCAGGGATTGTTTTCCAGGTCAGTTTTATTCAGCGCCGAAATCCGGGGAGAGTTGTTTTACCCCGGCGGACCGGTTGAACATAACGGCGGGATTTCTTTTATGAAAGCCGGAATATCGTTCGCTGATATAATAAACACTGTTAGCAATACATACGCTCACGAAATCCTGACACCAGAATATGGCGCTGGTCTTGATTCTGCATTACAAAAGCGAAAAGATGATTTGTACGGAATACTCAACGGTGTAGATTACAATATCTGGAATCCCGAAACGGACAAACATCTTCCATACCATTATACAATTAATGATCTTAGTGGAAAATATTTAAACAAAAAATATCTTCTTAAACACTTCGGTATTACGCCGGATGAAAATATTCCGCTGGTTGGTATTGTTTCAAGAATGGTTCTTCAAAAGGGCTTTGATATTTTTGCTGATGCAATTAATGATTTGCTAAAGCTCGAATTACAATGGATAATTCTTGGCAGCGGAGAAGACAGGTTTGAGGACTTATTCCGATTACTGTCAAATCAATTCCCGGGGAAAGTCGGTGTTTATATCGGTTACAATAATGAGCTTTCTCATTTGATAGAAGCTGGTGCAGATATGTTTCTAATGCCATCGAAATATGAACCGTGCGGCTTGAATCAGATATACAGCCTGAAATACGGCACAGTTCCGATTGTAAGAAAAACCGGCGGATTAGCAGACACCGTAAAAGACTGGGATGAACAAAGTCATTATGGATTAAAAGATGGAAATGGATTTTCATTTTATGATTATTCCGGTTATGCATTATTCAAATCTGTTGAAAGAGCCGTAAATACTTTCAAGCATAAAGATATCTGGAGGAAAATTCAACTAAACGGAATGAAACAGGATTTTAGCTGGACCCGTTCCGCTGAGAAATACACCGAGCTTTACAAGCTTGCTGGTGAAAAACGAGCTGGCAATTAGTATTGGTATTAAATGGCTTCTTCAATTCCTCATATCAATGTTGAAATAAAAGCAAGAACATCAGATCATAAAAAGATCAGAGATATATTAAGCCTCCACAAAGCAGAATTTATTGGTGTCGACCACCAGGTTGATACATATTTTAATATTCCCTCCGGACGATTAAAATTGCGCGAAGGAAATATTGAAAATTATCTTATCTACTATGAACGCGAAAACAACACCGGACCAAAAGAATCAAGGGTGCTTTTATATAAACACTCTCCTGGTTCCGGTCTTAAAGAATTATTAACAAAATCTATTGGCATAATTGCGGTGGTTGACAAGCAAAGAGAAATTTATTTTATAGGAAATGTTAAGTTTCATCTGGATGTTGTTGAGGGGCTGGGAACGTTTATGGAAATTGAAGCAATAGACAAAGACGGAATAATCGGAAATGAAAAACTTCTTGAACAATGTATTTATTACACAACTTTGCTTGGTATAAAAAAGGAAAATATGATTTCCGTTTCATGCTGTGATTTAATCCTCAGCTAAAAACTGATGGCGTGTCCTATTGAAAAGTAGAAGAGAACATCTCCCCAAATAAACGAGTTTTCTGTTAATCCCTGGCTGATTATAAAACTTCTGCCAATAGAGAAATCTGCCGGACCAATGGGTGTGTCAAACGAAACAACGCCACCAATTCCGTGTTTCAGGTCTTTAAATTTAATCTGTTCCTGAACTTCCCATGTTGAACCAAGATCATATCTGAACCAGGTGTAAGTATCAAAAAATATTTTGAATGGAAGTTTATACTGATACATAAGCGATGTTAGAAATATCTGCCTTCCTCTGAACTGGTTTTCGTAAGCACCAAAGAATGAATACAGACCACCAAGTGTAAACTGCTCACTTAATGGAAGTGTTTTGTCTCCGAAACCTATCTGAATTCGTGGAGCAAAAACATGTCTTGAAGCAATTTTAAAATAGTATTTTAAATCAGCGCTCACCAAAATATAGCTCTCGTCTCCACCTAAGAAGCTTTGTGCCGTTTCATAGAAGCCGTTAAAATAAATACCATCTTCCGGGTATGGATATTTGTTCTGATCATCGACGATACCGCTAATTTTTAAGCTGACTATTTTGGTTTCGTATGGATTAGAAACATTTCCTTCTTTGTTTTTAATTTCATCATATTGGTACTTTCCGGTAAAGATTAGCTTACCGAACTTTTCCAGCTGCGCTCCTGCTGAAAGCGCACCACCATAAAAAATTTGTCTGTATTTCCCCTGATAAACACTTGTGAAGGTGTTCCCTGTTTGAGACCTCTGTTGTGAATATACGTCTATGTCGTTGAATTTATAATAGGCACTAAATTTATATGTAAGGTAAGTATTAAGAATTCTATATGAAATATGCTCAAGAATGTATGCTCTGTTGCTTGCACCACCAAACAGAAAAAGCCCAAGTTCTGTTCCGGAATAAAATAGATTAACGTCTCTGACGTCTACAGCAAACTGAGCATTATATGTGTTATCAACTAAAAAACCGAACCTTATAAGGCTGGATATTTTTTCATTTACAGATAAACCAATATGAATACCATCGTCCGTCTGTTTTACGTTTAAGCTGATGTCATCAAACAATGCTGTTGATCTTAGTCTCATCAATCCTTCTTCAAGATCAGAGTATAAAAGTTTATCGCCAACTTTCAAATTAAATTCTCTGTTGACTACCGTTTTGTTTGTCTCGCTATTAATGTTTATTTGTTTTATTGTTCCATATTCGAAATTAAGTGTAAGTAGTCCTGTTTGTATGTTAATGTCATAGTTTTTAAGATTAAAAAGAATGTAACCTTTTCTTTTATATTCAACTATAATTTTTCTTATTATAGAAAAAATCTTTTTCCCTTCAAATGGAATTCCTTTAAGAGAACTAACTAACCAGTTGACGTCATTTGAATCCAGCGATCCGTCTGAATTTACCACAACATCTGTAACTATTGGATTATATGTATAATTGAAATTAATATTTGTTTGTCCACCATCATACTCAAAAGAAAAAGATAAAGAATCAAATCTACCTGTATTATAAAGTTCTATCATATCTTCAAATATTTCCTGGCTTGAAACAGAATCTTTTGTTGAGTAATTAATTAAATATGGTTTTATAAAATCATTTGATTTTTCATTGGGCTTTATATTCTTTAGCCAGAACAAATCAATGCCGGATTTTAATCTTGTGAGAGAATCAATTTCCGATTTTATTACAGGAAGGATCTTTTTTGTGCTATTATATCCTAAAAATACCAGTGAATCAACATTGTTAAAGTTTGTTGAAGACCAGCCATTAATGTCTGGTTGAAGATTAAAATTGGCTTTAGATACTTCTGCCTGTTCAAGTCTTTTCATCGGAATGCTTACTGTCTGATCAGCTATATTCCAGGGAAGTTCAAGTTCATCATCCGTTCTTAAATCACTGGTAGTATTCACTGCTATTACATAATCAACGCCCATATCTATAACGGATGTAACCGGAATATTGGAAACCAGACCGCCATCAACGAGCGTAAGGGAGTCTAATAAAACCGGAGAAAGCAAAAAAGAAACACTTGAACTAGCTCTCATTGCCCGGGCAAGTGAGCCTCCCGATAAAACTACGGGGGAACCATCCACCAGGTTGGTACATACTGCCCTAAATCGAATTAAAAGATTATCAAAATCATCATTTGGAACAACCGGTGCAGATAAACAAATTAAAGTCAGATAATTTGAAAGTCTAAGTCCCTCATTAAAAGATGTTGGCAATATCGGAGTAAGTCCATTCAGGCGTAAAGTAAATAAAGATCTGTCTTCGCCGATTTTTTGATCAATGAAAAGTTCTCTTCTTTCAGATGGATTATTAATTGAGAGCAGTTGATCCCAGTTTGTATTTGTTACTATCGAGTCTATCTCCTCAACAGTATATCCCGAAGAATATACGCCACCAATTATGCTGCCGATGCTTGTTCCTGCAATTGCATTTATATTTATTCCTTCTTCTTCCAGTGCCTTTATAACACCTATCTGAGAAATACCGCGTGCACCGCCGCCGCTTAATGCAACTCCAATTTCTGGTATAGCATCAGGAACTTTTTGTACAAGTCCGTATGGAAGTTTAATGTTTTTTGTTTTTAGCTCGATAATTTTAAGTTCTTGAGCATTCGGCGATGATAGATATAACAAGAAGAAGAGCGGCATCAATATTTGCTTAAATAAGTTCACAATTCAAATTTAAACAAACGAAATTAAAGTTGATGTGATCTTTATAGTATCTGTCTGTATTTGTATTACTTCTTTCCTTTTTGTTGCCTGGCTTGTTGTTCTGCCGCTTCCATGAGTCTCTGCATAAATCCACTCTTTCTTTTGGATGGATCTACCGGAACCAATTCAACATCATCTTTTTTCTTATTAATGTAATACTGTTGTGCAATTGAAAACACATTAAACATAAAGTAATACAGGTTTAATCCGGAAGGAAAAGTCATAAATAAAATTGTAAGCATTATTGGCATCATATAAACCAACGCTTGCTGCTTTGGATCTTTAATAGACATCTTCTGCTGAATAAATGTAGTGACACCCATAAGAAGAGCAAGTCCGCTGATTTCCTGAACACCAAACAAAGGAAGTTTAAAACCAAGATCATATATTACGTCTGGTACGGATAAATCTGTTATCCACAATATAAATGGCTGTTGTCGAAGCTCTATCGCCGCCTGAAAAAGTCCCCAGAGTGCAATAAAGATTGGCATCTGTAATAAAATAGGCAAGCAGCCTCCGGCGGGATTGACCCCGTACGTTTGATATAGCTTCATCGTTTCTTTGTTCATTTTTTGTGGGTCATCTTTAAACTTTTCTTTTAGCTCGGTTATCTTGGGCTGCAGCAGTTGCATTTTTTTCATTGACTGGAAACTTTTCCGCGTCAACGGATATACAACAATCTTAATTATCAGGGAGAACACGATAATCACAAAACCATAATTAGGAATAAACCGGTTTAAGAATTTAAATAGGGGTAGTAGTAAATATTCTGCAATTGGACGAACGACAAATTTCAATCCAAAGAACGTTCCAAAGTCAACGAGCGCTGTAAGGTTTAAACTAATCTGTTTTAATAAATCATAGTCAACCGGGCCGATGTATATGTTTATTTTTTTGTTTTCTACAGCTGAACCTTTAAATGGCATTACCAGTCTGGTACTATATAATTCTTTCAAACCCAAATTTTTAGTTGGAAAGGTTTGTCCTTCTACATAAGCTCCCTCTACTTGTGTTGGATCTGCAGGAATCATTATCGCGGCAAAATATTTGTTTCGGACAGCCACCCAATCAACTCTTCCATTAAAATCCTTGCTGATTTTTTCTCCATCTCCCGGAGCATCAATTACAACTTTTTCATCGCCATAATATAAGTCTGCACTTGAAAAACCAGCTTCGTTCGTGCTGTTTTTTTCCACAAACCTAATTCCTGATTCCCAGACAACATCATAGGTGTTGTCAGTAATAAGCCCATTAAATCCGTTGAATTCAATTTCTGTTTGAATTAAATAAGTTCCATTTTTAAAGAAGTATTTTTTATTAATTGACTTATCGGAATCAAGCTCCATTCGAAAAGTAATCAATAAAGAATCGTTATCTTTTAATACGTGCCTGTCCAGCGATTCTGTTTCAAAACCAAGAATGCCAGTATTGATAGCCTTTCCTTCTGTGCTTATAAATGATATGTTGTACGGGTTACCTAAAGAATGGTTAATTAGCTGAACAGAGTGTTTGTAATAATCTTTGTTTTCTGTAATGCCAGCAGAATACCAGTTGTTAAATTCTTTTAGAAAAACTTTATGAAAATTTCCTCCCATTGTTGAGAGTTCATATATAGCAAGGTCTGTTTCAATTGAAATAATTCTTCCGGATTCGACATTTTTTTGAGAAAACATTCCCAGTGGGGTATCTTCTGGTAAGTTTTGATCTGTTTTTTTTTGTGAAATTTTTTCTCTTTCCTGATCCGGCTTTGGAAGGTCTTCTTGCTGGCTTTTGATAACTGACGTAGTGTCTTTGTCAGTTCTCGATTGTTCATTACGTTCGGGTGTATTTATAAAAAGCCATACTACCAGGATTGCTCCAATTAGTATAAAGGCAATTGTTGTGTTTCTATCCAATCTTTATCGCTCGATTCTGTTGATTAATAACATACTCAATTTTTACCTATCAATATCGTAAAGAGAATCGCCTGTTAATTTTTTTATTACATCCAGCACGGAAGGATTCAAATCATTAAGAAAATTTTTCTTACTGTTTTTTTGGTTAAGCAAGTATGGTGAAAAAACGATTTTAATTCCTGTGTTTTTCTTATTAACTAATTCATGAAACAAAGCACTATTAAGTTTAAGCGATTCTTTTAGTATTCTTTTTACTCTGTTTCTCCAAACGCTGTTTCCCTTTTTTGAAGGAATAACCAGTCCTACTTCTATTTTGTGTTTTCTGTCATTAAAAATAAACTGGGCTTTAATTCTTTTGTCCGTTGATAAAATTACCCTGCCATATTTATAAATCTTTTCAAAATCACTTTTACTTTTAATTTTATCAAAGGGATCTTTCACGCCCGGGTTATCCTGGTTCAAAGGTTATTCATCACTAACCGTGAGTCTTTTCCTGCCTTTTGATCTTCTTCTTGAAAGCACGGTTCTTCCGTTTTTTGTTTTCATTCTTTCACGGAAACCATGTTTGTTTTTACGCTTTCTATTGCTTGGTTGATATGTACGTTTCATTACTTCTCCTATTTCATTAAAAAGAAAACAAAAATACTTGCTTATGCTGTTATTATCAAGAATGATTGTTGTCTCTTCTTTTATTCATAAATAGTTGAAGTCCTTTTGCAAAATTAATTTGCTATACAATCAACTATGTATTATTTTCTTACTAAGAAAGGGCGAACATTTATATGTTGATAAGTTGTGAATTTCTTGTTCTTGTGAAAAGGTTTCACATTTTAATTTTACAACAAGTTCTTTTGAAATGGCCGGGTCGTGTGTAAAAAAATATTGTTAAAGTCTTCAACTTATTGATTTATATGGGCTTGCCCAACATCACCTGATGTTTATAACTTGTTTGTAACCCCGGGTTCCGAATTACCTGTTTTTTAAAATTCGGCCCTTAATACTATCTTTGCTTAAATCTTAATGTGTGGATAAGTGTGATGGAAGCTCTACAAATTACAGAAAAAATTACTCATGAAGAACCTGTGTCTGTCTGGAAAGCATGCCTTTTAAAAATTAAGGAAAATGTTTCTATGATGACTTATAACACATGGTTCCTGCCTATCAAGCCAATAGAGCTTCTGGATTCCACATTAAAGGTACAGATACCTAGTCAATTTTTTTGGGAGTGGATAGACGAACATTTTAATGCATTAATTACAAAATCGATTACTGAGGTGCTTGGTAAAAATGCAAAACTTACATACGTAATTGCAGAAGATATGTCTTTTGTTGATAACCAAAATCGTTTTTCTGAAAATAATAATCCAACTATACTGGCGGAAAAACCCAAACCAAAACATACATTTGAATCAAACTTAAATCCAAGGTATACGTTTGATAATTTTATTAAGGGAGAAGGAAATCAATTAGCAAGAGCTGCGGCAGGAGCCATAAGCGATAACCCCGGTGGAACTTCTTTTAATCCTTTGTTTCTATATGGAGGAGTTGGACTCGGAAAAACACATCTGATACAGGCAATAGGAAATCAAATCGTTAATAATTTTCCTGAAAAAAAAGTTATATATCTGTCCTCTGATATTTTTACCGTAGAATTTGTTGAGTCTATTCAGTCAAACAAAGTAAATGAGTTTTCTAACTTTTACAGAAGTATGGATGTGCTTATAATTGATGATATTCAATTTCTAATCGGAAAAGAAAAAACCCAGGATCTTTTTTTCCATATTTTTAATACGTTACATCAATCGAGAAAGCAAATAATCCTATCCAGTGATAAGCCGCCCAAAGATTTAAAGGGTCTTGATGAAAGATTGATTTCAAGATTTCAGTGGGGATTAACCGCCGATATACAGCCTCCGGAATTGGAAACGAGAATAGCTATCTTGAAAAGAAAGGCTGATACCTATGGAATGCTTGTCTCTAACGAAATATTGGAGTACATAGCTACAAACATTACTTCAAACATCAGGGAGCTTGAGGGTTGTCTTATAAAATTACTTGCCAGTGTATCTTTAAGTTCAAAGGAAATTACTTTTGACCTTGCCAAAAAGACTGTTAAAGAAATTGCTACAGACAGAAAAACCAGCACTATTACTATCGAAAATATCACCAAAGTAGTTTGTGATCATCTTGGTGTTGCGGAAAACAAAATCAGAGATAAAACCCGTAAAAAGGAAATAGTTCTTGCCAGGCAAATTGCAATGTATTTGGCAAAAGATTTAACTATTTCTTCTTTAAAGACTATCGGACTGCATTTTGGTGGAAGGGATCACTCAACTGTTATACATGCATGCAATTCAATAGAAGAATATAAAAGTAAAGACCATTCATTTTGTAATCTTATAGACGAAATTAAAAATAAGGTTGAATTGGCAAATTGATGATTCTTTTATTCAGAACTTCTAAACCTTTTTAAATTGTTAATTAATAGTAATTAACCAAACAATTGCTTGTTTATAAGTTGTACTTATCAACCTCACGTTCAGTATCTAAGATATACCAATAAAATCCAAACTAGTTATTAAGTATGCCGGTTTTCATAAGTGTTTTATTGTTAGTGACTTGCTGAACTATTAACATACCAACACGGTAATAATTACTATTATTTAGTAAAAATATACCTTATAATTAATAAATGTGGTGTTTATTTCTCGGAACAATCAGTATGAATACATAAAATCTTTGTTGATTTATAGTGATTTTTGGTCTATTTTTTGTTCATAGTATATTAAAAAAATCAAAATAACAATAGGAAGAAGAGATATGAAACATATTTTAAATTCATTTTTGTTAATAACTCTGGCTCTGATATTACTAAGTTGTTCTGATGGTCCAATAAATAAGATAATAATTGATAATAAAGCTGCTGGAGATATTTATCTGAGTTTTAGAGGATCAGAAATCGCTGTTGCGAGCGGTGAAACAATTGAAATTGAAAACATAGATAAAGGTGAGTATGAATACGAAACCGTTTTTTCTATTCCTGCTGGTGCAACAGAATTTTCATCTGATGGTGAAATGTCGGGGACCTTTAATCTAAGAGCAGGTACAAAAATATTAGTTATTTACACAAGCGTATTTGATCAGGAAGGAACATATACGATTTATGCCTCTGTAACCAGCTCCGATGATGTAAATTGGGAAGAGATAAATCCTATAAATCCCTAATAATATATAAAAAAATACTTAACCGGTTTTAATAATACCTTTTCCATCCTACTTAAGCGCACCTCGGTGCGCTTAAAATCGTTGTTATTCCCTATCTTTTTTAGTATTTTTCTATGCTTTAATAGGAGAGCAATTAATGGAATTCAAAGTAAATAGTAAAATACTGGAAAAGACACTTTCAAGACTAATTCCCGCCGTTCCGGCGAGAACACCTATGCCTATTTTAGAAAATTTCCTTTTTGAAATAAAAGGAGGTTTGCTTGTTATTTATGCAACCGATCTTGAAATTTCTCTAAGATCTTCTATAAATGTTGCTGCTACTGAAAACATTAGCATTGTGGTTCCAGCTAGGCTACTTTATGATGTTATTAGGTCTATGGATGATGTTCAAATAAATTTTGGTGTTGATAGCAATGGCAAATTAAAACTTACAACTGAAAACGGTGTCTACAATATAAGCTTTTCACCATCAGAGGATTTTCCGGAAATGCCGGCAATATCCAAAAGCAAGGAAATCATCATTAATGGAAAAGATTTAAAGCGAGCGATTGATCAAACAGCTTTTGCCATGAGCAAAGAGGATATGCGGCCTGCAATGACAGGAACCCTTTTTGAATTTACTTCGGAGGGTTTAAAATTTGTTACTACAGATGGACATAGGCTGGTAAGGTTGATTTATAAGAATATTAAAACAGGAACAGAAGAACAATATATTATTCCGGAAAGAGCAATCTCGGTGCTATCAAAAATTCTGGGCGAAACAGATGTAAAGATTTATATGGGCAAATCTCATATTACTTTTATAATTGGAGAGGTTGAATTTAGCTCAAGACTCATTGCTGAAAAATATCCCGCTTATAGCAGCGTAATACCGTTAGAAAACGAAAACATACTCAAGGTCAAACGAAATGATTTGTTATCCACAATTAAAAGAATGCTACTTTTTTCGTCTTCAAGTTCAAAGCAGGTTAAGTTTTCAATAAGCAAGAACAACATTGTTGTATCGGCAGAAGATATTGATATTGGCTCCAACGCAGTTGAAAACATTTTATGCGAATATAATGGTGAGCAGATGGATATTGGGTTCAACACACAATATGTTAATGACATTTTAACACATATAGAGGATGATGAGGTTTTGTTTAAGCTTCACTCTCCGACAAAAGCGTGTATAATTGAACCAGGTAAAAAACATGAAGGAGAAGATATCATGCTTCTTCTGATGCCGGTGCGATTAAATAATTAAAATGTTCCTATCCTCAATCTGTCTGAGAAATATTAGAAAACACACTAACAGCAGAATCGATTTTACTAACAAACTAAATTATATAGTTGGCGCTAATGGTGTTGGTAAAACCACTGTTCTGGAAGCGATTTATTACCTTTCAACAACAAAGAGCAGCGCCACAACATCAGATTCAGAAGTTGTTAAAATAGGAGAAGATAATTTTACTATTCAGGGCGATTTTGTTGGATTAACGAATGACTTTGTTCAGATAAACTATTCCACAACAGAAAACAAAAAGACATATATGCTGAACAACAAACAGGTAAGTAAATTTTCAGATGTTATAGGAAAATTTCCTGTTGTTATGCTTTCTCCTTCTGATCATAAAATAACAGAAGGTTATCCGGCAGAGAGAAGAAAATTTGTTGACTCCGTGATTTCACAGGCGAGCCGCACTTATTTAAATCTTCTGATAGAATATAACAGAACGCTTAAACAACGCACTTTTCTGCTAAAAAGAATAAGAGAAAATAATTATCAGACGCGTAGTGAACTTGACGCCTGGAGCGAAAGGCTGGTGAAGTCAGGAACCGAAATAATAAAGCACAGGATAATCTTTATTTCTGAGTTTGAAAACTATGTTGGTGAAACATATAAAAAAATTATCTACGAAAAAGAAAATCCCGGAATATCTTATTCTTTCTTAGATGGAAAATGTTTAGGCAACATCGAAGAGTGTTTTCAACAAATGATAAATCAAAAAGTCGAAGAAGAGATTCGCAGGGGAATAAACCTGGTCGGTCCACACAGGGACGATTTTATCTTTGAAATTAATGGATTAAATCTGAAAAATTATGGTTCACAGGGGCAACACAAGACATTTCAAACCGTATTGAAATTTGCAGAATATTTTTATCTGAAAGATAAAATGAAAAACGCGCCGGTATTTCTGCTTGATGATGTTTTTGGCGAACTAGATGCTGAAAGAGCAAAAGCTATCAGCAACTGTCTGTCATCAGTAGGACAGGCGATCGTTACTCTTACAGACTTCGGTAATTTTTCATTTTTAAAGATAGGAAACGGTGACAGAGTTATAAAAATGTCTTCATCAGGAGAGATATCTTATGCCTAGCAGTTTTAAAAGTTTAAAGGAAGTTTTCAAAAAAGAAAAATCACTGGCTGTTGTTCGGGAAATTGTAGAATCATCAGATGTAATAGTACATTTTTATGAAATGTTTCCTAATCTGGAGAAAGTGGCCAGTCCTCTGCACTGTGAGAAGAAAGTTTTGAAAGTTAAAGTCGAGAACCCCGCATGGAGAAATGAATTAAAATTTATGGAAGCAGAAATGATAGACAAAATAAATACTTTCTTTAATGAACAAAGAATTAATCAAATAAGGTTTATTGGATAAACTATGACAAAAGAAAAAAAGCAATCAGAATATAGTGCGAAAAACATTAATGTATTGAAGGGACTTGAAGCAGTTCGCAAGCGACCCGCGATGTATATTGGAGATGTTAGCAGCCGTGGTCTTCATCATCTTGTTAATGAAGTTGTTGATAATAGCATCGATGAAGCCCTTGTTGGTTATTGTGATCAAATAGATGTTCAAATAAACAAAGACGGCTCAGTAACAGTAACAGATAATGGAAGAGGCATTCCCGTCGACATTCATCCTGTTGAAAAGCGGTCTGCGCTTGAAGTTGTAATGACCGTTTTACACGCAGGTGGCAAGTTCGACAAAACATCATATAAAGTTTCCGGTGGTTTGCATGGTGTTGGTGTTTCAGTTGTTAACGCACTATCTGAGTGGCTGAAGGTTGAAGTTAAAAGAGATGGAAAAATTTATTTTCAGGAATATAAGCGTGGCGTTCCAGTTAAACCCGTGAAAGAAATCGGAAAAGCAAGAAGAGGCGAAAGAGGAACAACAGTTACTTTCCTTCCCGATCATGAAATATTTAAAGTCACTGATTTTCGTTTTGATATATTAGCAGAAAGAATGAGGGAACTTGCCTATCTTAATAAGAACATCACCATCAATATAAAAGATGAAAGGAACGGCGGAGAATCAGCCTCTTTCCATTTTAAAGGTGGGCTCATAGAATTTGTAAAATATCTTGATGAATCCCGACAACCGCTGCATAAAACGGTTTATATAGAGGGTGAAAAAGATAATACTCCGATCGAAATAGCTTTTCAGTACACCGATGGTTATTCAGAAAACATTTTTTCTTATGTAAATAATATTAATACGCATGAAGGCGGAACCCATCTCGTTGGATTTAAAACTGCGCTTACCAGAACTCTTAATAATTATGCGTATAAAAATGGACTGATTAAAGAAGGAAAAATATCTCTCACCGGAGATGATTTTAGAGAAGGACTTACGGCAGTAATATCAGTTAAGGTTGCAGAGCCCCAGTTTGAAGGACAAACAAAAACTAAACTTGGCAACAGCGAAACAAAGTCGGCCGTTGAAACTCTTGTTGGTGAAAAACTTGCAGAATTTCTTGAAGAAAATCCTCCGGTTGGTAGAAAGATAATTGAAAAATGTATGCGCGCCGCAGAGGCAAGAGAAGCAGCAAGAAAAGCGCGAGATCTTGCAAGAAGAAAAAATGC
>JACAFA010000269.1 GCA_013388525.1 Ignavibacteriaceae bacterium
GAATTTGACTTATATAATTATTTTTTTCTGATGTGAATTGTGTTCTAAAATCTATCATCAGTTTTGTTTTATCTGTAAAGTAATAATTCACACCTGTGCCGTACCATTCATTACCGGTTGTTGCCAGATTAAGATCAGAATATTTTTCTATAAATCCGGTTAATTGTAAATCAGAAATGAGATACAGCGTTGCTAATCCATAATACCCCCAGGCTCTATCTTTGTTTATATTCGCCTGAACATATTCTGATTGAAAACCAAAGGATTTGTAAATCATTTGAAACTCAAATCCAAATCGATAATCATTACCGGTTATTAGTTGAGTTGCATCGTAAATAGTATTCATCGTTATTGAATTTGCATAACGATAAGCCGCAGAAGCACCGATTTCAAGTAATGTGTTCTTATCTTTTACAAGATTAACTTGTGCGTGGGAAGTATAAAGTAAATTTTGATCTTTGTTCATTCCCGGTGATTCAAGATTTGCATTGAACACCCCAAAGCTGAAATGAATTGGCAAATAATTTGGCTGATAGGTAAACTGAACACCTATTTGTCGCGCCATAGATTTTGAGCTATGAATCAATCCATTGATTACTAAAGCTCTTTCTAATACAGGAATTTCGTAATCGGGCTGCATTCTTTGCAGCATAAAATCGGGAACAAATCTTCCAACGCAAAGTGAGCCAAATCCATTAAACTTCACAACAGCAAAAGCATCCTGAAGCATTACTGCTTCGTCTTTAAATGAACGATAAACTGCTTGAATTTTATAAGAAACATTTTCTAAGCCCGGTGCATTTCCATCAACCCAAAGTTTTGCTCTGCGAATCATAAAATCATTAGTCTTATCAAAATCAGTTGTAAATCTTGTTTGGATATAACCGTGTAAATTTGGTTCAGCATTTTGTGCAATAAGTGAATTGAATGAAAAAATAGTAATGATTAATAATAATATTTTTGTTGTCATACTCTCGAAAGCGAGTATCCATTTTCTTGCTTTCCGATTTACAATTAACCTCTTCTTAGATTCCCGCTTTCGCGGGAATGACTGTTCATAATTTATTTTCACAACACCCCAAAAATCATTTTAACTGCGATTCCTAAAAGCACAAAAGCATAAACTTGTTTTACTATTTTCGGTTTTGCTTTACCGGACATAAACATTGCACCAAGCTGCGATGCGATAACAACAGCAGTCACCGCCAAAATTGTCAGTGTCCAATTCATTTCACCTTCTGCTACATGTCCTAAATATCCACTGAACGAAGAAAAAGTAACAACGAATGCAGTTGTTGCTGCGGCTTCTTTTGTTTTATATCCCATCCACATTAAAATTGGAGCTATTATGAATCCACCGCCAATACCAAGTAATCCACCAGCGAATCCTGCGAACGCACCAACGCCCGCACCAATGATTGATCTCTTTTTTAATGGCATTACTTCTTCCGGCTCTTTTTGATTTGAAGCCCAAAGAGTTCGTACTGCTGCAACTATAACAGCGACTGCAAATAAAATCATTAAAGGTTTTTCTGGAACAAACTTAGAAGTGTAAGCCCCGAGTGGTGAAAAGATTAATGCAGAAACTGCCATGGCAGCTCCGCCTTTCCAATCAACTAATTTTTTTCTTGAAAATGGAATTAGTGCAAGAAGTGTATTCAATCCATTCAATAAAAGTCCAAGCGGAATTGCAACTTCTTTCATAGGAAATCCTGCCCATTTTAAAATCGGCACGTAAACCATTCCCCCGCCCAAGCCAAGCATAGCAAAGACAAATGATACAATGAAAATTAATATGGCTACTATTAGGTATAACATATTTTCTTTTTCTCGTCATACTCGCGAAAGCGAGTATCCATTTTTAGATTCCCGCCTGCCTGCCGGTAGACAGGCTTTCGCGGGAATGACATTCAAAAATATTATCCAATATTGGGTAAATGAATTATTGCTTCTTCATCAGTTCTTTCAGAACAAGGAATACAAACTTTCTTTCCATCTTTTACACGCAAGTATCTTTCAAAAACATACTCGCCGCATATTTCGCACTTTGCTTTATTGAATGAACCTTTAACAGGAGTGTATTTGAAATCATTTAAAACAGTTACGGTAAATAATTCATCTTCAGTAGCATTCAACACAATGTTGATAATATCGAGACGCACATTTTCTGGTATCTCGGAAGGTTCAACTCCCTGTTTACGGTACTTGAAAAACTCATGCGGTGCAAGTTTGTCCTGGAATTCATTTTTAAGTGAAATCCTAACAGCATCTTTTTTACCCGGATACCAAAAGATTGCTGCAATTTTCCCGTAGTTAAGTTTTTCAATCATTCCTTTTCCGAATGTTGCACCGGTTACGGACATAATTCCGTCCTGCATACAACCTTGTGGGTGACCAACACCCATTTCAGAAAATACGTGCATTTGATGGTCCAAACTTTTTTTAACGCCTAATTTTTCCAATGCCACTGTTCCCATCCTGTAACCGATTGGCATAAACGGACAGCGATGCCCGTGAAATTCGAAAGTCCATTCTGGTAATTGAAACATTTTATTTCTCCTTACAAAATTATTTTTTTTGTTTATTGTCAATGTGAGCGAAGCGAAACAATCTTAGGTTAAAGCAGATTGCTTCATGCTATCGCCCTCGCAATGACAGCGTAATATTATTCTTCCCAGAAATACATTTTGGCTTCAGTTGATTCGGGATATTTACTTTGAATTTCCTTTAAAGTTTTTTTCAACTGAGAGTTATCTTTTATTTTTATGTAACGTGCTGTTTCTCTTGCAACTAAAAGTTTTGGATAAAAAGATGTGTTAACTAAATCATTAATATCTTCATCAATGATCTTAATAATATCATCATATCTTCCGCGAGGCATAATTGTTTCGGCAATACCTATTCTTAACATTGCCCGGAATTCATCAGCCGGCAGATAACCATTAAAATGGTAAAATGAATTCCCATTCTGGTCAAGAAAATAAATTGAAGGAGTCCAATAAGCTCCAAGCATTTTTCTGACTTCTCTGTCTTTTATTAAGTCAAGTTTGAGTGGAATAAACCATTCATTCATTTCAACAATAACTTTTTGAACTTTGTAAGTAGTTGCATTCATTTTTTTACAGCCGCCGCAGCCTTCCATTTCAAATTGAAGAAGAATTAATTTTTTTGATTTTACTGCTTCTTCTTTTGCCTGATCAAGACTTGTTAACCATTCCATATTTTTTTGTTTAATGCTTATTGTTGTTAAAATAATCTGTTAATTGCGCAATCATCTTTTCATCATATTCAATTTTATAAAGCACTTCATTATCTCCATTAAAAACAATTACGGATGGTGCAAATAAAGTCATATATTCAATTTGCAATTCGTTATACCAGTAGGAATCAATAATCCAGTAATCGTATTTACCACTATCCTCAGCAACATACTTTAAAAGCTCAA
>JACAFA010000279.1 GCA_013388525.1 Ignavibacteriaceae bacterium
CATCTTAAGTTGCAAGTTGTGCTGTAGTTACCCGAAGGATACCAGATTCCACCCATATACATAAAATTATTGTATATTATAACAGGATTATTGCCCTCAGAACCAAGAATGATTGGCATCCCACCGCCTTCTGGGCTATTAACAGAATCACTGATTAAAATATTGTTGTAAATAATAAAACCATTAGAAAGATGAGCTTGAATAGCATCCACATGTGCAGTTTCATCCTGATTGCGGATTCTGATATAATTGTTATGAATTAGAGTTCTTTGTGAACGTTGTACGTAAATACCATCAGTTTGCCCATTGTAGTAATTGGGAGTAATAATTCTACAATTCTTTATGGTGATGCTGTCAATGGTATATTCATATGAAGCATCAAGTCGAACACCAGCTTGTCCATAAAACCCATAAATGTACAAAGAATCAATAATTATACACTTAGCATAATTCTCTAAAAAAACTCCTCTTATTCCATTTCTGCATTCAAATCCCTTAATATAAACATATCTTCTAGGATTGCCCGAACTTCCCGCCACATAAATATTTCTATCACCACCGTTAGCATCGATAATAACTCTTCCGTTATGTCCGGAAGGAGAAGGGGAAAATTTACCCGGCATTATGCGCAAATAATTATTTGAAGAACCATTTGCCCCAACCGTTAAGGTTTCATTAAAAACAAGGGAATCAGTTCCACCCGAAATATAAATTACATCACCGGGGTTAATAGAAGACCAGTTAATTGCAGAAAATGAACGCCAGGCGGTTTCCCAAGATAGACCATTATAAATTCCGCCTGTTGCATTTTTATTTACGTACCAATTTGAAGGAAAACCTAATGTACTAAGTATTAAAAAAAATATAACGAAATAAGATGCTAACTTAATGGTTCTCATATGGTTTCTTTCAAACGTTTTTTTGTTGACTCCATAATAAAACGATTCTATAAATTCGGTTGAAGTAAAATATTTATTAATATCATTTAACAACAAACAATTTTTTAATAAAAAATCTAAAGCTTTCCTACATTTAAAAATGTTTTTGAAATCAAAAATTCTTAAAGATAAAAACACAAGTTGATAAAAATGGCATCGGGAAGTAAAGCACATTATTGATGAAAAATCTGCATTCTTGATCTCTTTTCTAAGATCATGCTACTCAAAAGGCAATATTTTTCAAATGAAAAATAACAATTATTTAACCAGTACGAAAAGTCAAAAAAATCCTGAATAACTGAAGGATAATATGAAAAATGATTAATAACTTAGAATGTATCTATCAACATAGAGAATAATTTTTCAATTATGGAAACTATTAGAACATTATTTCAGCAAAAATATTTTTACCCTGATTCCCCAATTTTTCTGTTAATTTCCTAAATATTCAGTTCAGTCATTCCTGTTTAAATGAGGATACATTGATATTTATGTATACTCACCTTCTTTTGAAGGGATGTCGATGGCAGAAGTTTGACAAATGGCTATAAAATAATTTTCGGAAGTTATCTTGTTGAGTATAGCGGATTCTTAGTTTTAACAGTTAAACTGATCACAGTTGAGAAATGTAAATTTAAATTTGTCATCCAATTTATTTTGATATTTGAAGTTGCATTAACTCTCGTGCATCTTCTTACTCATACGCTCCGATCGTTGGCGTATCATCTCTGGGATTTCCGTTTATATCAACCCACTGAAGAGATAAACCATAATTGTTATTAAAATAGTTTATATACCATTCTGCATTTTCACCAGCATTTTTTGCGGGTGAACCATCCTGTATCTCACCATTTAAAAGACCTTGATCAGTTTCATAACCGATTTTATGGACAAATAGAGGGTTTCCTTTTACACCAGTTCCACCATAATTGTTAACCCAGCTTGACCATCCCGATACGCTTCCTGTAATTCCCTTAGCTGTATAAGTACCATTAGAGAATCCCACATCATCCCAGCTTCTCCAGAATAAATTATTCCTTATGCTATCAACAACCAGCGGTTGGATACCCGATTCGGGTTCCATATTTGCGAGTCCTCCTGCGGCACTAAACAATGCTATAATATTATTTATAAAAGTTCCCCTATATTCTTGAAAAACTCCCCGACATCTTGGACCGTTAGCTATTATAGTATTATGAATAACCCAGGTTGGAGGCATAGGAGGATTGTTATACCATCTTAAATTACAGACTGCACCATAGCTGCCTGTGGGATGCCAGATTCCACCCATATACATAAAATTATTGTATATAATAACAGGATTGTTGCCCTCAGAACCAAGAATTATGGGCATTCCACCACCTTCTGGGCTATTAACAGAATCACTGATTAAAATATTGTTATAAATAACAAAACCATTTGAACGATGAGCCTGAATACAGTCAACGTGAGCTGTTGGCTGCTGATTTTTTATACGGATATAGTTATTATGAATAATTGTATTTGCAGAATATTGTGAATATATACCGTCTGTTTGTCCTTCTATGTAATTAAAAGAAATTATGCTGCAATTCCTGATTGTAACGCTGTCAACACTATATGGAACAGCACCATTAGTGAACACACCAGCCAGGTCATACCAATTATAAATAGTTAGTGAATCAAGTACAACAACATTAACATAATCCTCGATATACACGCCTTTTGTTCCCCCACGACACTCAAATCCTTTAACAGTGATATAATTTACATTTTGGATATAAATACTTTGTGCTCTTGCCTGCGCACCTCCATCAATAATTACTCTTCCGCTATGACCAGTTGGAGTGGGAGAATATTTCCCTGCTAAAAAAGTAATTGGTTTTGCAGCAGTTCCGCTATTACGGATTGTTAATTGTTCATAATAAATTGTAGAATCGTTTCCGCCTGAAACATATATTACATCTCCCGGTTTTATTGAACCCCAGTCGATATCAGAGAAACTTTCCCAGGCATTTGACCATGAGGTTCCATTGTTTTGCCCCGAAGCATTTTTATCTACATAATGGTAGTTTGAGGCATATGTTGTTGTACACCGATATATCACTATAAAAAAGAATAGAAACACTACTGAAATGTAAATTTGCTTTACTAAAGATCTCATTTGTTCTCCGGGAATTTTTTCATTTAAGTTATTAATGTCTGATTAATATTTATCTACCTTAAAACTAATTGTATTTAAAAAATTTACTTATTCTAATCCCTGATTTTTTTATAGTAATAATTTTATCGCACGGTAATTTAAAGGAAACCCCTTTCAATCTGATTACCTTATGCAAAGGTTTTTATTGAAAGGGGTAGAAGAAAGAATTTTTAAGCAGATGGTTTATTCTTGTATAACATATTGCAAAACACATCATATAGCCAGGCAATAAATACTCCGGCGATAAATCCGGTCACAAAACCATAGAAGAAACCAATTACAGCACCTCCCCAGCTATAAGAATACCCGATATAAAATGAGCTTGCCTTTGAAAAAATTTCACCGGGTGAGCCCCGTAATAAAAGAAACCATGTACCTAAAAGGATTACCAATCCCCAGAACAAGCCGATTGCTAATCCGAAAGCTCTCTTCCTAAGTTCCATAATTACCTCCATTTATGATTATTAAATTAAATAACTCCCACACCTAAGTAAGAAGAAATATACCGAAAAGTTTTACATAATGTTTTTTGATATCTTATTCCAAGGTGTAAAGAATTATTATTCACTTTTAAATTCGATAAATATTGGATTAAAGTCAAGAAAAATATATTTATTGTAACTGTTTGCGTGCAATTGGGAGGCTTACAAATCTCCACAAATTTGTTCGTGGATAAAAGATAGAGCGGGTTCCGTTGGTTGACCCTACGGATTATGATATCGAGAGTCTAAAAATAAATTCTTTAAAAATCTAATTAACTTACGTTACGCAGTAAATATAATACTTTGTCATTCTGGCTAGTCCAGAATCTGAAAACAATCGAATATTACAGATCCTGACCCCTTCCACTCGCCGGAATGACACGTGTTCGTAGCGTGAGTAATTAATATGCCGGTAATTTTGTATTCATGACTGATTAAATAGTAAGAATTTCCGGCTCTATTTAATCAAAATCATTTTCTTGCTCTGAACAAAACTTTGTCCTATACCTGTTGAAGGATTAGTGCCTTCAATTCTGTAAACGTATGCACCGCTTGGAAGGGAAGATGCGCCGTTGGCGGAAAATGTTACTTTATGAAAACCTGCCTCGTAAGTTCCTTCTGCAAGTGTTTGCACCAATTCACCGAGCATATTGTAAATATTAATTTTTAAACTCGTTTGCTGTGGCAGTGAAAATCTTATTGTTGTGCTCGGGTTAAATGGGTTGGGGTAATTTTGTGATAATTCAAACTGTGTTGGAACTACTTCAACTTCTACAATATCAGAATATTTAAAAGAGCCGTCGTTATCAATTTGTTTTAACCTGTAGTAAAATTTGTTTCCACCAGCAAACAAATCTTCATCTGTAAAACTGTATTCTTTTGTTTCTGTTGTCGTTCCGTTCCCTTCTACAAAACCAATATAGTTCCAATTACTTTCATTTATTCTTCTCTCAACATTGAATCCGTAGTTGTTTACTTCTGTCTTAGTAACCCAGTTTAATTGTATTTTATCTTTCAAGAATTTAGATGTAAGGGATGCTAGCTCGACAGGTAGCGGAACATTATTAAGTTCACTTGGTATAGTTAATCTTATTCCTGTAATTTCAGTATTGTTACCATCTACAACACGATAAATAGGTATACCAGTAAACCAACTTATAGAACCAGTACTTGCAGATGTAGTGTATTCAATAGATATTGTTACAACTCTTGTATATGTGCTTAGTATTATGCTTTTGATGCCAGAATTATGAGTATATACAAATCTTATCCTTCCAGCGGATTGACCTGTCCCCGTGTAATTTTCGGTTGTGGTGTAACTTGAGGAAGGAAACAACTGATTAGTAAATGAAACAACTGGATTTTGTGCTATGAAGTTTGGGTCAAGCAGGACAGCATTTTGGTATACATTTATTGAAATATCACCTGTAGTGGATATGGCTTCAACATCGAATACCAACGTTGATAATCCCGGGAAAGGGAAATCATGTGTGTTACTAACGTAAACTAATCTTGTATTAACGACCGCAAATATTAGTTGTGCCGATAACAGTACAGTTAATATTAAGAATTTTTTAATTTTTTTCCCTTATTTAAGTTGAATTTTTTTCATTTATGGAACCCAGGTTTCCGCACCTTGGTTCAGCTGGTATAAAATATAATCTTCACCATAAACACCACCATCCATATTATAATCTTCAATTCTATAACCTTCTTCTCCCTGTGATGCTTGGTAAAGAATATAATCCTCACCATAAATACCACCATCGTCGTTTCCATCTGCTGAATACATTCCAAAAATATTTTCACCAAGCACTTTCATTGGATTAGTTCCATAAGCCTGCGTTTGTGAAGTTGAAAAGTCATAAGATACAGATGTTCCTTTTAATAATGTTACGGGATTTGCAGACATTATTGGAAGATGGTTTCGATGTCTAACAACCACATAATAATTTCCATCGCTTAAACCTTTAAATGCTAACGGACTGGATCCATCAGTATCAATAACACTTCCATCACTTAGTAATAATCCTGCACGTCTGCTTACAACAGTAGCTGAATCACTTCTTAATTCTATCATTACCCAATCAACAAAGTTCGCAGGAAAAGTAGCTGCTGATTCGGTTCCTAAATAATTCCAGGGAGCTGTCTTGAAAGGTTGATACTTAGGTATTAACCCCTGAGTGTTAAGTGTTGCTGCCATCGCTCCGCTGCCGATATAAGGTCCCTCAAGAAATACTTTTAAGTTTAGTAATAACGGTTTCGGGAATAATTTTATAAATGCCCAGCCTACAAATCCATCACTGCCTGAGACTACATCTGCTTTCTGCGTGTAAAGAGCAAACTGCCCGTTAGTAACTGTAACCGTACCTAAAGAAACATCACTGTTTTTAGTTACGTCCACACTGAATTGAGACGGATTGCCTTCATCGAATGAATAATATAACCTGTACGTTCTGTTGGCATCGTACTCAATAATTGAGGCAACTACATCATATTCACCATCAGGAACATTACGGTAGAACTTCATCACAGGCAAGCTATCATTTGAAGAGTGACAATAAACAACAGGTGATCCCGGGTAGCGTGGTCCTGACCAGTTAGTAATATGCCAGTATTCATTCCAGACTGATGTGTTTAACGAACTGTCGCCTTCTTCAAAATAATTAAGAACGGGATATTGGAGTGAATCTACAGAACACTCGATGACACCACCGGGTGGAAACAGATCGTTTATCACTTCCTTCACTGTCTTAACCGGAATTCCCCGCGCAATTACCTCATCAAATGTTGCCTGTAAAAGCGCCGGACTTTGTTCCCAGCCACCGGGTGTACTGCCAATGACATGACCATAAAATATTACCCACCTGTTATTTTGCACAGCATCGTCTAATACTGCTTTTACTTGTGTTATAGTTACTGAATTATCTAAAGGAAATCTTTTCATAAAGTATAGATCAAGCGGCTGAGTAGAAATTCCTACATCAGTTGGGATTAAATAAGTAGCAGAATAATACGGATGGTATTTCTTTACAATATTGACCATCTCATGACTCCAGGCATGTCCCGGTGCACAAAATCCAGAATTTGGAAATCCGTGAGAATCCAACCAGCTTTTCATTTCACTTACAGTGTATTCTGTAATTCCGCTGTGATCAAAGGTATGACTGCTTATCTCCCAGCCGGCTGCCTGCATCTCGTGCAGTTTATCAATGCTGCCAGGAGCAATAACCCACGAATTAGTTGCATTTATATATGCTACTCCTTGAAATCCGTACTGTTGATATAAAGGAAATCCGATATCGTACCAGGAAGGATATCCGTCATCATAAGTAAAGGAAACTATGGGTCCATACTGCGCATTTGAATAACTAAAACCCAGCAGTAAGAGCATCACTAATAAAAATTTTTTATGTTTCATTGCATCCTTCTTTTGGAGTGTAAAAATCTTTAATATATACATTCGTCCTAGTTATGGACACAATAAATTATTAATAGGGCGGGAGCTAATTAAAATTCGACAACACAATTTGCCCTTAAAAGAACAAACTCAATTTATATTTATAAAAACTGTTTTCTTATTAACCCACGAATTAAGAGACCGTGCTAAAATTGCCACGAGCTTTAGCTCGTGGTTTATAAAGAGAAATTTTTCTGGCTTTAGCCAAACCTTTTTAGGCTAAAGCCAATTTTTTGTTCTTTTATTGTCCACGACCTGAAAGTCGTGGCTATTCAATTATAAAAGACTGCACAACGTGAGTTAGAAATAAAAAATCCCCACCATTTAATTTGGTGGAGTTAGTTTATTAAAGAAATTATTTATTTTATCAGCACCATTTTTCTTACCTGAGTAAACTCACTGCTTTCAATTCTGTAAACGTAAGCACCACTTGGCAGGGAAGAAGCATTTAGAGTTGCTTTATGGTAACCGGCTTCGTAAGTTCCCTCTGCAAGTGTTTCTACCAATTCACCAAGCATATTATAAATATTAATCTTTAAACTAGTTTCCTTTGGAAGTGAGAACCTTATTGTCGTACTCGGGTTAAATGGGTTTGGATAATTCTGCGACAGTTCAAACTTAGTTGGCACTATTTCTACTTCCACTACGTCTGAATACTCAAACTGACCGTCTGTGTCAACTTGCTTTAGTCTGTACTGGAATTTGCTTCCTCCTGCAAACAAATCATTATCTGTGTAGCTGTATTGCTTTGGTGAATTTGAATTGCCGTGTCCTTCAATAAATGCAATGCTTGTCCATTCATCTTCGTTTATTCTTCTTTCCACATAAAATCCATAATTACTTACCTCTGTTTTGGTAACCCAATTTAAATCTACTTTACCTTTTTCATCATATTTTGCATTAAATGCAGAAAGTTCAACAGGAAGCGGGATGATACCTAATTCAGCTGGTATAGCTAATTCAATACCAGTAATTATTTGATTATTTAAATCTGCAACAGTGTAGTTAGGAAGACCAGTAAACCAGATAATACTGCCGTTTGAAGAACCAGTTGTATATTGAATCGAAATTGTTACAATTCTGGTATAAGTATTATTTATTGTACTCCTTGTACCAGATGTGAATGTGTAGGTATATCTTATTCTTCCGTCAGATGCACGATAATCTTGAGTTGTATTATAATCTGAAAGAGGAAATAATTGATTAGAAAAAGAAACAGTCGGATTTTGTGCTCTAAAAGTTGCATCTAACTGAACTGCATCCTGAAATACATTAATTTGGACATTTCCAGAATTAGAAATAGCTTCAACATCAAATACTAAGGTTGATAGCCCCGGTGAAGGAAAGTCACGTGCGTTGCTTACGTAAACCAACCGGGTATCTACTACAGCAAATATCATTTGCGCTGAAAGTAAAATTAGAAGTATTAATGCTTTTTTCATTGTTTAGCCTTTGTAAATATTAATTTAATTTTGTTAAGGGACCCAGGTTTCGTAGCCTTGGTTTAGTTGGTACAAAATGTAATCTTCACCATAAGCTCCACCATCTAAATTATAATCCTCAGTTATATAACCTTCGTTACCTTGTGAAGTTTGATAAATAATATAATCTTCACCGTAAATTCCGCCATCTTTATTACCATCAGCCGCAATCATTCCGAATACACCACCCGAAAGTGATAACATTGGATTGGTTCCATACGCTTGCTCCTGAGCTGTGGTAAAATCATAAAGACTGCTTGATAAACTTAATGCAATTGTATTTGCGCTCATTATCGCAAGATGTGTACGGTGTCTAATTACGATATAATAATTTCCAGCAGAGAGACCTACAAAGTTTAATGGGCTTGTTCCATCTGTATCTACAATCGTCCCGTTACTCTTTAAAAAACCAGCGCGTTCATGAACTTTAGTGGTAGATGCAGTTCCGGTTCTTAATTCAACAAGCACCCAATCAACAACGGAATCAGGAATGCTTGCAACTGTACTACCGGTATAACCATAGGTTACAGTATCATAAGCATCATCAGAATCAAGTGGAATAAGATTATTAGAATTGAGAGTTGTTGTCATCCCACCACTACCATTATAAGGTCCCTCCAAATATACTTTTAAATTTGCAATAACAAAATCCGGTGGTCCGGTAGTTCTCAGGATTGTGCCGCCCTGCCCGACAATGGTTCCGTTATTTGCATCAGTAAACGTTACGCTCCATAAATTGTTTGATGTACCGCTATTTTCTATTGTCCAATCGGTACCACCGTTAGTAGTTCTGAGGATTGTACCATAAAAGCCAACGACTATTCCGTTATTTGCATCTGAAAAGAAGACACCCTTTAAATGCTGGCTGGTTCCGCTGGTTTGTAATGACCAATTTATTCCGCCGTCAGTAGATTTTAGAATTGTTCCAGCTTCACCTACGACTGTTCCGTTACTTATATCTGAAAAGAAAACACTTGTCAAATTATTTGTTGTTCCACTTGACTGAGAAGTCCAGCTTGTTCCTGCGTCAGTAGTTTTCAGGATTGTCCCCGCATCACCAACAACTATCCAGGTATTTGCATTAATAAATGTTACGCTGTTTAAATTCTGTGTTGATCCGCTTGTTGGTGCAGACCAGGTTGTTCCGGCATCAGTTGTTTTAAGAATTGTTCCTGAATCACCGACAACCATCCCGTTATTTGTATCAATAAATGATACGCTCCTCAAAATATTTGATGTTCCGCTTGACTGAGAAGTCCAGTTTATTCCGGCGTTAGAAGTTCTAAGGATTGTTCCTATATCACCTATAACAGTACCATTGTTTATGTCTGAAAAGCAAACGCCGTACAAATCATTTGAAGTTATATCAGTTCGCTCTGTCCAGTTTGTTCCACCATCAGTAGTATGGAGTATTCTGCCAACGAGTCCGACCGTAGTTCCGTTATCAACATCAGCAAAGGATACACTTTTAAGAACCACCTGAGTACCACTGTATTGCGGATCCCAATTTGCACCGCCGTCTGTAGTTTTAGTAATTGTTCCATAAATACCTACAGCAACACCGTTATTGGTATCGGTGAAAAAGACGCCGCTGAGTGTTTTTGTTCCGTTTGGCTGCAAAATCCAGTTTGTACCTCCATCGGTTGTTCGGAGAATTGTACCAACCCAGCCAACGGCTGTACCGGTATTTGCATCTAAGAAATAAACATCCTCCAGAGCAATAGAGTTTGAGATTCCGCTGGTTTGAAAAGACCAGTTTGTTCCGCCGTCAGTGGTTCGAAGGATTGTTGCGCCCCAGCCAACAGCAGTACCTGTATCTGCATCTGTAAAGAATACGCTTTTTAATATTTCTGAAGTTCCGCTTGTTTGAGAAAACCAGTTCAAACCGCTATCGGTAGTTTTTATGATTGTTCCTGAATCACCAACAGCTATACCTGTAATTGAATCTGTAAAACATACGCTTCTTAAAATATTTGTTGTTCCGCTTGTCTGATCAAACCAGTTTGTTCCACCGTTTGTAGTTCTGAGTATTGAGCCACCCTGACCTACGACCGTACCAGTATTTGCATCAGTAAACCAGACACCCAGCAGAAAGTTTGATGTTCCGCTTGTTTGAATATCCCATGTAGTTCCACCGTCAGTCGTGTGGAGAATTGTGCCATACCAACCGACAATCCAACCATTGATTGAGTCAACAAAACATATATCCATCAGATCGTTTGTTGTTCCGCTTGATATGGTTTCCCAGCTTGTCCCGCCATCGGTAGTTTTGAGAATAGTGCCTGCATAACCAACAGACCAGCCTACATTTGATGAGATGAATTTAACGCTCATAAGTGTATTGCCTTGCGGTAACGGATTTTGCCAATACCATTGCGGGTAAGTGTCGAGGAATGAAATAATAAATACTAAAGTAAAAAGTAATAACTTTTTCAATTAATTCTCACTAAAAGATAAATGAAGATAAAACTTTAAAATAATTCTCTTGAAACTTTCAAAACTAAATTCAAAAAATCAAATAGAGCCTATTTTGGATTAACAAATGAAGTTTATTTTTACAGAATAGTTAGTCAATACTCATACCATAGGAATTAACTCTTAAATAACAAAAAATGGCGAATATCATTATTTTTTTGAGAGAAAACGGTATCAATATGTTACAGTGTGAATTGTTTTTATATGAGTTAAATTTTTAGAAAAACAATCTGTTCAATATAAAAGTTATAGCTGAATTTTTATATTCTGTGCAAAAATTACATTTATTAACGAGCCCAGTATCAAGATAAATAAAAACCCCTGCTTAGGTAATCAGCAGGGGTCTAATAATTTTAGTTTTATTAATGCCTGAATTCATCATCACTATTCGGTCAATCAGCACCGGGCGATTAGCGAAGGAGAATCATCTTTTTAGTTTCAATAAAAGATCCGGCTTGTAATCTATAAAAGTATATTCCGCTGGACAGACTAATAGTCTGTTCTGCGGAGAATTCAACTTCATAATATCCGGGCTTCATTTCTTGATTAACTAATGTTGATACCAGTTCTCCAAGCACACTGTAGATGCTAAGATTAACATTAGATTCTCTCGGAACTGCAAACTTAATTTTTGTACCCGGGTTGAAAGGGTTCGGATAGTTCTGGTATAACTCAAAACTTGCTGGTAACCCTGCTGATATTCTTCCTGAAACTCCGATCGATGTTATCTTATTGTTCGTTATCCTAATCTCTTCACCACTTTTCAGTTCCTCATTCAGCAACTTGCCATTTATCCTGTCCCTTACAGTTATACTTAATCCTTCTGCTCTGATTGTAATTGGATAATCATCTGAACTAATTTGAATTATTTTTTCACCACTCAGATTCTCTACTACTGTTCCGCTGCTGAACCTTACATCAAATATTCCTGTTGGCGGCATTGGTGGTAGTTCATAAGAATTTGATTCTATTTCTTCAGTTGCTGCAAAGAGAGTAATACTTCTACTTTTGTTGTCAGTAATTTTAATCTTTCCCCAGTTCTTACTTGTCTCTGCAAATTGTTTCTGCTCATCGCCTTTTGGTAGGCCACCAGTATTCAAATTAATTACACCGTCCTCTGTCACTCTTACCCAATATCCTTGTCCTGATTGCAGTGTGTCTGCAATGTAGTAGCCATCATTAAATCCGAATAAGTTTGTTGCAATTATTCCCGGTGGCGTGGTGGTTATCTGGCTTACAGGTATATTATTCTCATATACTCCAAACATATTCCATCCGATTACTAATGGAACCGTGTCTCCCATTCTTGAACCAAATATCTGTATCTGCTGATTTCCATCAAACTTTAACCAATATCCAACTCCCCCTTTTAATGTATCTTCAGAAAAATATCCGCCATTATAACCATAGGCGAGGGAAGTAGCTGTAGGGAATACATTGTTTAATGTCATATCCTCCGCAAGTAATGGTACAGAAATCATATTCCAATCATTTTTAACCGATACCAAAGAATAGTTCCCTCTGTAACTTATGTTGAGAGAAGTTATTGCTGGTTCTGTGAGAATATAACTCCTTTGGTTTTTCATATTAACATTGACGAAAGAACCATTGATTCTATCTTGAAGATAAAACGTTCCCTGAGGAAAACTTGTGCTGTCCCAGCTGAATGTCATAGGATAACCTGATGAACCCGGTTGAAAAGTCATTGTCCACATAATTTCTGTCTCGGCACTATCTCTGTAGTCAGATAGTGCACTAACTTGTGGATTAGTAGGGAGATTAAATCTTGCATCAAAGATACCTGTTGGCGGAGGTGGTGGTACCTCATATTCTCCAAGTGATGCATCTATACTATCTGTTGCACCTATGTGCTGACCGAATGTTAATGATTGTGCTGACTCTAAGCTTCCTGCGTCTTCTACATTAATTTGATTCGACCAAATCGGAGGTGTTGGTGGTGGAGGAGGTTCAACTGAATATTTGAACATTGTTCCATCCATTCCTCCGACCCAGCCTGTGTATTCGTTTATAAAAAATGCTGTTTCACCAAATCCTAAACCAGTATTTAGGGCTTCCCAAGTATCACCCAAATTAGTTGTTTTATATAATGTGCCTTCAGAAGCATAGCCCCAGATTGTTGTTGAATTAATGAAGTTGATAGATTGAAGCGAAAGACCATTTTTAGATGACCAGGTTTCACCACCATCCGTTGAAACAAGTATGCTTTCTCCAACACACATTCCAACATTCGAATCAAAAAATTTAATATGGGAACCTGTTAAATTCGATTTAGTAATCCAAGTCTCGCCGCCATCGGTAGATTTTAATATGCCGCCCGGACCAACAGACCAACCATTATAATAATCCGAAAAGTAGATACTTGAACTGCTGACCGAACTTTTTTTCTCCAAAGTAACACCACCATCAATCGATTTATAAATTCCTTTGGAAGTGCTATTATCACTCGTGACCCAGCCCGTATCTTGAGTTATAAAAAATACCGAAGAAAAATCGCCAGCTGAATTTATATTAATCCAAGTCTCTCCGCCATCTGTTGTTCGGTACAGTACCCCTCCAACATCAGGTTTTCGGTACAGTCCCCCTACAAGAAGTTCTGTTGGAGCTTCGTTATTGGCTTTCGCAAGCCATCCTAGAGATTCATTTAGAAAATAAAAACAACGCGAGTAATCGTAGACTCCCTGGATTTCCAGCTGAGTTTTCCATTGTTTTCCACCATTGGTAGTTTTTAATATCACACCTTTATTTGGATTTCCATAACGAGTTCCTCCAACCCAACCAATATTTCTATCAACAAAATAAATGGATTGAGTCTTATCATAAGTCCCACTTAGCAATCGAGACCAATCATAATCACTCTCAGCTTTCAAATAAATTAGCCCAAAAGAACCAACTGCTAGTCCAGTCCCATTTTGTGTAACAAAAACAGATAATAATGGTCGCTCCCAATAATATCTTTTACTTTGCCAAGATATTCCACCATCAGTAGTAGTACAGATATAATTATCGACGTGCTGCCAATCTATATACCACCCGTTAATAGCATCTTTGAAAAAGATTGAATGAATTTCCTCATTTAGAGTATAAGGACCAAATAGCTCTCTATTCTGTAACTCTTCCTGTATTAATGCAAATGATACCTTAGATTGACTCCAGCTATCTCCGCCATCTGTGGTCTTATATAAATTATGACCACAACCAATGAATCCTATACTTGCATCAATAAATTCGATAGCAAGACATTTGCCAATCGTAACAGGAAACCCACTTGACTTATCAATCCAAGTAGCACCACCATCTGTTGTTTGAATCACTGAACTTGTGTCATTCACTTCTCCAGCAGCATATCCAACAAAAGCATCAACAAAATCCATTGAGTATAAATCGTTAGTTGTCCCAGAGGAAAGGCTTATCCAGGAAGAACCACTATCTGTGGTTTTTAATATAGTCCCATTAAATCCAACAACGTAACCAATATTAGTATCATAAAAATAAATATCAGATAAATGTTGGGTTGTACTACTTGCAAGAGAATCCCAACTTGTACCGCCATCATTTGTTTTAAGAATTAGTCCTGACTCACCGCAAATCCAACCTGTATTCTGGTCAACAAACTGAACAGATTTAAGAATAAGAGTTGTGCCGCTGTTTTGTGCAATCCATTCATTACCGGCATTGGTAGTTTTTTTAATAAATCCACCTGAGCCAACAATCCAACCTGTACTATCGTCAACAAAAAAAGTAGACCAGAGATCATTACCATCAGGTACGGGATTTTGGTTAGTCCATTGGGAATGTATTGCTGAAGAAATCAGGATAATACATAACGTTATTAAATTAAGCTTTTTCATATTTCTCTCCCATAAGGTTAAAATTTTTGACTGTATAGAACTAAACTAATAATGATTTCATTAAACAAAATGTTTAATTCAAACGATATCGGTTTACTAAGAGTGTTTGATTTATGGTTAATAAAGAGGTTATTCAATCATCATTCCACAAAATCTATTATTAATTGATGAAATGTGGTTTCAATTATTATCATTTGAAGATAGAGTATCATTTTTAAGCATGTTAATATATTTTTTAGCTGGTCGGGTTAAATCTTGTTAATTGAATTAGGAAAGTTAATTATCCTATTCGTGTCTAAAATTTTAAGAGAGCTTTTTATTGATTCACAGTTTCCGAATAAATAAAAACCCCTGCCTATTTTTATAAGCAAGGGTTCAATAAAACTAGTTTTGAAAGTTTTAGTTCAACAAAGATTTATTCTTCATTTGTTTAGCGAAGGAGAATCATTTTTTTAGTTTCAATAAAAGATCCGGATTGTAATCTATAAAAGTATATTCCGCTGGACAGACTAATAGTCTGTTCTGGAGAGAATTCAACTTCATATTTCCCGCCTGGCTTTTCTTCATTAACCAGTGTTGCAATTTCGTTTCCCAGAACATCATATACTTTTAATGTTACAAACGAAGAGGCGGGAATAGTATAGCTGATTGTTGTCGAAGGATTAAATGGATTTGGATAGTTCTGTTCCAGTGCAAAATTGTTCGGAGTCAGTTCTTCGGTTATGATCAATTTGTTTATGCTGGTATTATGTATTTTTATCTCATCGACCGGCTTCAAATTTTCATTTATCTCTATACCCGTTTCATCTTGTAATCTTAAATTTATATTCTCAACAGTTAATTTGATTGGATGTTCTATTCCTGTCATCTCTATAATTTGAAATGATTGATTTATATTTTCTGCGATTCTTCCACTTCCAAACCTGATATCAAAAGTTCCTGCTGGTGGTCTCGGTGGCAGTTCATAAATGTTTAGATTAACTTTATCATTTACAGCATATAGTGTATAACTTTTCCCTGTGGCATCAGATATTATTATCCTTCCCCAATCTTCTTTTATGTATTCTGCTGCTTTGCCAACTCCTTTTGCAAAATCGTCTGGTATATTTATCAGCCCTCTACCTGTAAGGTTTACCCAGTAACCGTATCCTGGGTCTAACGTTTCTGCTATCTGGTATCCGACTGAATATTTATAAATTGGTCCGATTATTAATCCCGGAGGTGTTGTTGTCAGAGCTGTTGTTGAAAAACTGTTCTCATATCCTCCTATGAGATTCCATCCTTTTGTTGCATTGATTGAGTTGTGAGAAACTATCTGTATTGCAGGCCATTCATCTCCTGTATTATATATCCTGGCTCCTGAATGTTTCATCCAATAACCTTCACCGGGTGTAGTTGCTGTAATTATCTGGTATCCGTCGTTGAATTTAAATACATCACCAATTCTGCCGGGCCACCAATTGGAGACTCCCTGACCATCCGGATTTATTCCGGGAACTGATACCAAATTCCAGCCATCCGAAATGGATACTGTCAAATTGAATGTTGACTGTGCAGATAAAACTGATCTATCATAAACAGATATCTTGGACGAATCTTTAGAAACCGCAAAACCGGAATCGTGCATACAGTTTATCCAATTGGTTAAGCATTCATTATATACGCCTCCCGGATTATCCGGATCAGTTCTATCCGGATAGTATGCAACCGGTGTCAGCATATATTTGGCAGCATACCATGATGCAGCAAATGGGTCAGTAGAACCTAATAACATTTTTAGTTGAATGGCGATATTTCCATAATTACGTTCAGGATTAGTCCAGGCTGCATCAATGATTGTTAGTTTTGGGAAAGTTACCTGCATTACTTTTGCAGGCAGTGCAAATTCACTGAACATATAGTCGAAGTGCATTGGACCATCACCTCCATATCGTTCATTCTGATATGCAACAGTAAGAACTCCTATCCAATTCTTTATCGCAAGTGTAGCACCAGTCCAGCCGTGAGCCTTCAAGACCGGAAAATCAACTATGCACAACCTATCGTGATTATAAGTTTGTGTTGTTGGATTCCAGATTCCATATTTTAATGATATATAATAATTACCTGATGGTGATTTGAACTTTGGGTATGAAATTTTGGAAGCAGGGTCATAAGGATAACCATCAACATAATCACCATCTGAATATTCATTGACTACATTATACATTATATCTTTCCATTCGCATAAATAAACAGGATATCCTTTTGAGTGGAAAGTGTTGATAGCATCCAAAATGCATTGTGCAGGATCTTCGGAGTTATTGTCATCTTCACCCATTTCTGCCCACTGTGTATTATCAGCTACAATAATTTCACCAGTGAAACCTTCTGGATGTTGAAGGATTTGCCAAATTAATCCTTTAATGCGGTCAGTGCTTGTAGTATTTCTGAAATCCCACTGAAAGCTTCCTTTTATTATCACAATATCATTCGAACCAACGATACCGGACGGATGTGCTGCTGTTTTATGAAGATAAGTTCCTTTTGTTTGCATCATCAGAAGAAGAGTGTCAATTGCAGGATCAACAAGATAAGCATTTGGAACCGTAGAATCTCCTGCAGCCAAAGAGCCGGAAGTTGGAGGAATTTTATCCATAACAAAAACTTGTGATGTTGGATTATTTACTTCCCAGGTGGGCAATGGATCGAAAACCATTTTATTGGTTTCAGTAAAATATGACATTACAGCAGTTGTTAAAACTGCTGCAATTATTACTGTCAGGACTGAAAGCTTGTTATACCTATTCTGAAAATTGTTTTTGCTTAATTGAAACACTCTAAACCAATTTGCTTTTGTTATAAAATTTAGTCTCCACTCAATCTGAAAAGCAGATTAAATACCCGGTAAAAGTTAATTTTATGTAAGGCTATTTGCAAGTATAACATTTATTAAATTCAAAATTATTCAATTTATAGCTTCCATTTTTATTCCAACTTTCGGTTGTTGTAAAAAGCAAAAGTATCCTTGCTGAAATTTTATACCAAACATACAATTAAAAAGTTATAAATTTTTATAAAAAGGATTTACAAAAAATAAATAGGCAGGTTAAGTAATAACCTGCCTAAAATTATATAATTGGAATTATATTAAATCAATGTTTTTACAAACCGCACAACACTCATAAAAAATAATTTTCAGTTTTTACAAAAGTTTTAATAAATTTTTTAATCACCACAATTATAGCAGCGTCCTGGTCCGACAATTCCCCAATTGTATCTCAGTAAATCAAAAGCCTTTAAACGAAATTGTATTCTTGTTGGGTGCCAATAATTCCAACCTGCGACCTGGGCAGGAGTATATGTATTTAAAAGATTTGTTGCATTATCAAAAGCAGTTTGTACTTCGGCTGGTATTGAAGCACCACTTAATTTATTTAGTTTAGCACCAATGTATTGTCGGGCTAAGGTATAATAGTCATTGAACCATTGAGAGGTTAGTAAAACCTGGTAGTAGCTTTTTCCACTTAAGAAAAATTGAGTATTCTCACCGTTGGGTTGAATTAAATCCCAATTATTATCGCGTGACTCAGGTCCGTATTGAGTGTGTCTCTGCCAATAAAGCGGGATGCGTGTACATTGACTTGGAACCGAAGATGTATATTCAAGATCAAATTTAACCAAGGCTTGCTTTTCTAGATCGGAATCCCAGCCCCAACCGGAATACATTTCACCTTTATAACCATTATTATCATCCGGACTTGCTTGATAGATATATGTATCTCCAATGTTTCTTGTTGTATCACACAGTACTTCACCATTCAGAGTATAGCAAATTTGAAGGTAGGAGGCATTTGCAGCAAAATCATATTCCCTAGTGTCGTACTCAGTCCGAGGCCACGTTTTATCTACCTGATCAAGAAGAAGTCCATAATTTGGTTTAGATCCATTCAACCAGCTTCCTACCAGATTAGTTACATCAACCGAAGTCCAGCCTGCAGCAGAAGCATTAAATGTTGCTTCAATAGTTGGTGAATAACTGCCACCGAAATTATTCCAGGTAACAACCATCTCATCCCAGGGATTGGTAATTCTATGTACGTTAATGGTTTGGTTGGTAGCTACTAAAATATTAATATTAAACGTAGCTGAAACAAATGTTGCACCTTCCGGTAAAGCGAATTTGGATAATTCAGGTAAAGTTGAATCCTGATTAGATTCAACTGGTGTTGGTTCTTTTTGACAACTGGTAAGCAGTATTACAGCCAATATTATTGATGAAATTAACATGGCTAAATGTTGCTTTTTAAATTTCCACATGATTACTCCCATTTTGAAAAGTTAATTGATTAGTTATTAATTATTAAAATAGCTGCTTGTATATTTTGCCCCGACCAAGCGATAGTGTCTGTTAGATTTGAGCGAATTATATGCCAACTAAAATATCAGACAAAAATTGAGAAAAGAGAATTCCATAATTTCAACTTAAAGTATTTGTATTAATTTAGGAAGAGAAATATTTGGATTGAACAAAGATGAAAAAGGTAACCGACAAAATTTGCGGTTACTTCATTAGTGTGAATGATTTAAAAAAATAATTTTCTAAATCAGATTTGTAAAGAATCAATTCCGATTAATTTAGAACTCAGTTGCCAAAGTTTTAATGATGCCTCTTTGCTGTAAGAAGCAGGAGAAGAATTTATTTCATTCTTCTCATAAAAATATTTACCTGTGGTGTTACTAACCTCTTCAGAAGAAGCTAGATAAACTATTGTTTCAGCAGCTTTCTGCGGCGAGATTAACTTTAATTGCAGGATATAAGAAAGGTAATGCTTCAACCAGGGATAAAGTCCATTATTTCTACTGAAGTTTGTTGCTACTCCTCCGGGATCTACAGCATTCACTGTTATGTTAGTCTTCTTCAATCTACTACTCAACTCATAAGTAAAATATAGATTGGCTAGTTTCGAACGACCATAAGCCAATCTTCTATCATAATTTACAGGAGCTTCAATATCATCAAACTCTTCAGTTGCTCTCGAATGTGCAGGTGATGAAACATTAATTATTCTTCCTTGTGCAGATTTTCGCAACATTTCAATTAAAGAAAGCGTTAATAAAAAATGTCCAAGATGATTAGTCGCAAAGGTTAATTCTATACCTTCATCATTCTTAAGATAATTGTCGAATCTTGCACCAGCATTGTTAATTAAAACATCAATATGGTCAAAATCTTTTTTTATTTTTTCCGAAACACTTCTAACTTCCTTCATTGAAGAGATATCAACTCTGTAAAATTTCACTTGAGCATTTTTGTTTAATTCTCTTATTTGCTCACAAATCTTTTGCCCTCTTTTTTCATTTCTTGAAAGCAGAATTAGTGAAGCACCAAGATCAGCAATTTGAAACGCAGCCGCTTTACCTATTCCGGAAGTAGCGCCGGTTATTAAACAGATTTTATTTTTCATAAATAATTTTTATTAAAAAGATAATGATTTCTTTAAATATTGAATCAACATTTCTTAATTATTCCAAATATATATCATCCGAAAGAAATAAATGAAAAATCAGTTATTTAATAATGATGATTGGATTTATTCAGTTTTTTAGAAAAATCTATAAAGAACAGAAACCAGAAAACAATTCCGAGAATGTGAAAAATATCTTCTACGATTTCATTGTAAGCTAATGCAATCAACTTTCCGTCAGATAAAAGGTCAATGGTATTTGCCAGACCGAAAAACATATATGAGATTATAATTAAGACATACTTAAATCGCAGAAAAATTTTTCTATAAATAAAAAAATAAGAGGCAACTATAACAAAGTAAAACAAGTAGGTTAACGTATTTGTAATATTAAAATTTGTTCTGATAAAATGATGTGGTTTGATCTCTATTATTAAAGCTAAAAACAGAGTGAGAAAAAGAGAAGATAAAAGAAATCTCCATTCTTCTCCTTTTAAATTTTTGCTTCTTAGTTTGAGAACATTGAGTAGAATAAAGAAACAGGATATACTCAGAAGTATTAATTTTGTATAGTCTAACATTTAAATAAGTAATTTTTAAAAACAATAAACATTTTTATAATATTTTGTGTTTATAAGAAATCTAAATTTAAGTGCCTGTTTGAAAATATTATTTAGTAATCGGCACACAATAATAATCCATTAAACGGAATATTTAACTAAATTCAGCATTAGAACAACGAAAGATTTTACGAAACAATAAACCTCAGAAGAATCTTCTTAATATGTTGTTAATTGTTTGATCATTTTTATTTTATTATAGACTGGGAGTTAAAAAATGAAGAAAATAATAAAGTTAACAGGAATTTTCTTACTCTTAGTAGTGGTAGTTTTAATTGGATTTTTAATTCTGACAAAATCTGCGATTCCGCACAAAATTACAACTGACTCTCAATCAACCATATATAGAGCTCTCATTGGAACCCAATCAGAAAATTTGATTAAAGTTATCGAGTTGATGGGAGGTATAGGTAATGTTATTGTAAAAAATGATATCGTAGTGATTAAACCCAATGTGCAGTGGTGGAATCACGGAGCTACAAATCTTTCCGCATTAAAAACTTTAGTAGACCTCATTATGAATCGCCCATCTGGTTTTTATGGTGAAGTTGTTATTGCAGGAAACTGTCATCGTGGCAGTGAACCTTGGACTGTTGAAGAATCAGGTTGGATAAGAGTTTACGAAAGGAATTCGGACATTGAAGGCATAAATAATTTTAGTGAACTTACTGATCATTTAAAAAAAATTTATAGAGAGCGTTATTCAACAATTCACTCGATTGATTTTGCGTATGGTGCAACCGGTGCAGTAAAAAACTATTTTGGAGTTGTTGATATTAATGATTAATATTTTCATTATTAAGCAATATGCAAGACCTATTTCTGTTTGGGTTGAGCGGATAATTTTTTATAATATTCTTTTTAAGAAAGGAATTAAATCTTGCTAAAGATTGATTGCGCCTACTTCAAAGGTGATAGACCTTGTAATCCTCATAAAGAAAGCGGAGTTAAATGTGATGATTGCACAGAGTATAAACCCATTTCATTTAAAATACTCATCGTTAAGCTTGATGCTGTCGGTGATGTTCTTCGCACAACTTCAATTCTTGAACCGCTAAAGAAAGAGTATCCTGATTGCTATATTGAATGGTGCACCAGATATAACTCACTTGAACTATTCAAAAATAATCCGCTTGTTGACGAAGTCATTACTATTGATGACGATGCTTTTTTCAGATTGAATGTTGAAGAGTATGATATAGTTATTAACCTTGATACTTCAAGGCTTAGTTCATCAATTGCTGCAAGTGCTTCTGCACAAGAAAAATTCGGATTTATTCTGAATAAAAAAGGTTATGTTGAAGCAACTTCAGCTGCTGCAAGACAATGGCTTGAAATGAGTGCTTTTGATGACGTGAAAAAAGCTAATGTAAAATCTTATCAGCAGATTATGTATGAAATCCTGAATCTGGATTTACCAGTTAAACCTCCAATAATTAATATTACTCATACAGACAAAGAAAAAGTTGCTGGCAAAGATTTTGTAAAGAACATAGCTGCGCAAAAACCTGTCATAGGACTTAACGTCGGTGTGGGTACAAAGTGGCCAAGCAAAGGATGGGCTATTGAGAGTTGGCAGAAGCTAATAGAAAAATCAGGGAGTGATAAATACAATTTGCTCTTACTCGGAGGCCCGGAAGAAATTGAGACAATCAAAAAATTAAAAAAAGAATATCCCTATCTTATCGATACAGGATGTGATAACTCACTGCTGGAGTTTGCAGCAATTGTTGACTTGTGTGATTTGGTTATAACGGCAGATACTTTAGCTCTCCATATTGCAACAGCACTTCAGAAAAAAATTATTGCTCTGTTTGGTCCTACTTCATCGAATGAAATTGAGTTATATGGAAAAGGAATTAAGCTGAAAGCATCGGAAGATTGCAAATGCTATTATAGAAAGTACTGTTCGGAAAAAATTTCCTGTATGGAAAAGATAACTTCAGAGATGGTAATTAAAGCAATGAATGAACTTATCGGTAAATAAATCTTTTAATACGATAAACTATTTCAAGCTTTGAAAATGTTTTTAGATTTTATTCCCTTTCTTGCAAATGCATTGCGGGAATCTACAATGATCTTCGAGTTCTCTGCGATGAATTTGTAATCGAATATAGAATGATCAGTACTTAATACAATAAGGTCGTAACTTTTAAGCTTTTCTTTTGTCAACCTGATTGACTTCATATCATAATTATATTTTCGTGTCTTAGGCAGTTTAGGAACAAATGGATCATAATAGTCAACTGTTGCACCTTTCTCACGGTATATTTCAATCAGTTTAAGCGAAGGCGATTCTCTCATATCATCAATATCTTTTTTATAAGCGGCGCCGAGAATAAGAACCTTTGATCCATTCAAAGCTTTTTTGAATTTGTTTAATACTTCAATTGACTTCTCAACAACATAATAAGGTTGATAAGTATTTATTTCACCAGCAAGCTCTATAAATTTTGTGTTGATTTCAAACTCGCGTGCTTTCCAAGTCAGGTAGAAAGGATCAATCGGAATACAATGTCCGCCAAGTCCCGGTCCCGGATAAAATGGTTTAAATCCAAAAGGTTTTGTTGAAGCTGCAGCAATTACCTCCCAGATATCAATATTCATCTTGTCAAAAACCATTTTAAGTTCATTTACAAGAGCGATATTGATTGAACGGAAAATATTTTCAAGAAGTTTGGTTGCTTCGGCAGCTCGCGGCGAGGAGACCGGCACAGTCTTAATAATTACCAAATCATAAATAGCCTTTGCAACTTTTAAACATTCAGGTGTAACGCTACCAATCACTTTAGGAATTTCTGCAGTGGTAAAATCAGGATTGTTAGGATCTTCCCGTTCCGGACTAAATGCTAAGTAGAAATCCTTCCCGACTTTGAATTTATTTTTTCCTCCGGCATTTTCAAATATGGGTAAAAGAAGTTCCTCAGTAGTTCCTGGATATGTAGTTGATTCAAGTACAACTAATTGTCCTTTGCGCAAATATTTTGCTATTGTCTTTGCTGTATTTTCAACGAAAGACATATCAGGTTCTCTGTGTTCTGTCAGAGGAGTTGGCACGCATATCAATATAGCATCAGCCTGGGACAATTTTGAAAAATCACTTGTTGTTTTCAAATAACCGGAGTCAACGACTTCTTTTATTTTTCTTTCGTTTATATGTTTGAAATAACTTTTACCTTTGTTTAACAGAGTGATTTTCTTCTCATCAAGATCAAATCCGAGCACATTAATTTTTTTATATGCGAAAGCAAGAGCAAGTGGTAAACCCACGTAGCCCATACCTACAATTCCAATAATTACTGAGTTGTTCTTTATTTTTTCAAGAATGTTCAATTTGACTTTTTGTTTTTAGTTTTGAGTGATTTTGAGATAAAAATTATTCCTGCAATAATAAAAGGAATGCTTAGAATCTGACCCATATTTATAAGCATGTCTTCTTCAAATCCTGATTGATTTTCTTTCACGAATTCAACAAAAAATCTGAAAGTAAAAACAAGCACCAGGAATAATCCGAAAAGCAGTCCGGGTTTATTTTTTTCAATTCCTTTTGAATAAATAAAAAGGAGAATCAGGAAAATTACAAAGTAAGCGATCGATTCATATAACTGAGCGGGGTGTCTTGGCAAATCATCTACAGCCGTGAAAATAAACGCCCACGGTACATCAGTTGGTTTCCCGATTATCTCTGAATTAAAAAGATTTCCCAACCTTATAAATGTTCCGGCAAGTGCAACTACAATCACAATTCTGTCAAGTGTCCAGAGCATCGGATAATTTTTTTTCTTTTTTGAAAA
>JACAFA010000281.1 GCA_013388525.1 Ignavibacteriaceae bacterium
TCAATTTCAGAGACATATCTGAATGATGCGGCTTTGCAATATTATGTTATTTCTGGGCAGGGGATAAGAGTAAAAGATTTTTCTATTATCTACATCAACAATCAATATATCAGAAAAGGTGATTTGGATTTTGAGGAATTGTTCACAACCGAGTCAGTGCTCGAATTGATTTTACCGATGCAGAAATCTGTTAAAGAGAATGTAAACAGACTCAAAAAAGTTATTTTGAAGAAAAAGATGCCGGGCATTGATATTGGTGAGCATTGTTACAATCCCTACACCTGCGGATTCTTCGATTACTGCAGGAAACATATTCCTGAGGTTTCTATCTTTGATTTTTCAGGGATGCATCTGGCAAAAAAGTATGAGCTATATCGAAACGGAATAATAAGACTTGATGATGTGCCGGAAGATTTTCCTCTGAATAAAAACAATGAACTTCAGCTTGATGTTTTTAAAAGCGGAAAACCTTTGATTGACAAAAACGCAATTAATAATTTCATTTCAAATTTGCATTACCCGCTTTACTTTATGGACTTTGAAACATTTCAGCCGGCTGTTCCACTGTTTGATAACTCAAAACCATATCAGCAGATACCATTTCAGTATTCTGTCTTCCTGAAGAAAAATAAGAGTAGCGAAGCCGAGCACTTTGAATTTCTTGCAGAGCCGGGAGAAGACCCAAGAAAAAAGTTTACAGAAAACTTATTAAAAGTAACCAAAGGCAAAGGTGATGTTCTCGTTTATAACAAGACATTTGAAATCACCAGGTTAAATGAAATTGCGCGGGACTTTCCTGAGTATGCTGATGAAATTGAAAAACTGGTTTCCAGAATTAAAGATTTGATGATTCCATTCCAGAAAAAATATTATTACGCTCCCGAAATGAAAGGCTCTTACTCAATTAAAGCCGTACTTCCCGCGCTCGTTCCTGAATTAAGCTATGATGAGCTTGAAATTAACGAAGGTGGATTGGCTTCAATTGCATATGAAAGTTTACAAACTGAAACTGATTTGATGTTCATTGCAGAAATAAAGCAGCAGCTGCTTGAGTATTGCAAACTTGATACTCTTGGGATGGTGAGAATATTAGAGAAATTAGAAGCTTTGATAGATAAAAAATAAAAATTATCCCAGCCACTCTTCTCCTTCTTAAAATTATCACTTAGTTTTAGGCAAGCTTTTTAACTAAAGGTAATAAAATGAAGAGCAAATTACGGGGTATGTTTGTTCTCTCTCCTCCAGAAATTCTTCCTGCAATAACATCTCTGCATAATATTATCCCAATCCATTCAACCCAACAACAAAAATAAAATATCAAATTCCCTTTGTAGAGGCGCATCGCGATGCGTCTCTACAGGTAACACTAAAAGTGTACGACATTCTCGGCAATGAAGTGGCAACATTGGTAATGAAGAACAAGCCCCGGAAGTATATGAAGTTGAATTCAGCGCCGAGTCGTCATTCCGGCCCTGCCTGTACGGCAGGCAGGTTGTCAGGAATCTGACGAGCGGAATTAATTTCTATCAGTTAAAGACAGGAAGTTTTATCGAAACGAAGTAGATGGTTTTACTAAAATAACTAACCTCACCCATAATCCCTCTCCTTAGCAAGGAGAGGGAATCAGGGAGAGGTGAAATTATTCTTTATTCCATCCAGGAACTCTTCCCGGTGTCCAAGGCGCACCGTAACGTTCCATATCTGCCTCAAGATTTTTCAAATCGACTTCGAGCAAACTTTTTAATTGTGTGAGCAGAGGCTCAAATTCTTCTGTTGCAACTTTATAAACATTTTGCTGAGTCTGGGTAGGAGCTGAAGTTGTTTGCCATATACCATATGCAAGCTCGTTCAATCTATCGTAAACTGTCGGGTAAGTGGGCTCATTCCGAGTAGCTAATGTTTTATCCTGAAAAAGATGCTGGAGAATGTCATCAGTTTCTTTCTTAATCTTCAATGCATTGTCCATCAAACTATTTGGTGCTTCCGGAGTTAGCTTAATTGCGTATATGAGAACATCAGTTTTTGCTTTGAGATCATTAGCTGAATTGAGTGCACCTTCGACAGCACGATTCAGTTCAGCAACTTTTCTGTGGAAAGCAACCATCGCAGCACGGTCCTGGGGTGGAAGTGTTGTGTTATTGAGAACCTTTGTTTCGAATGTCTGTGGTCCTGCTAACTTTGTCAGTTCTCCATCTATGCTCATAAACATTTCCACAGAATATTTGCCCGGCATAACAGGAACACCACTTTCATTTTTATCCGTTACTGATTTTACAGGGTTTGTATCCGGATATCTTAAATCCCATGAAATTCTATTTATTCCTTGCTTGATTTCTTCTTTTAATTTGCGAACAACATTGCCGAGTTCATCTGAAACAACAAAAAGCAGATAGGATTTTTCCTCCTGATCTTCTGCACGCAAGTCTTCCCATGGAGGATAGTAAACAGGTTTGTTTTCTTTAATAAGTTCTTTCTCTTTTTCCTGTCTGGTTTCCTTTTTACTCTTCGGTACTTCTTTTATGTAGTAAGTGAAAGTAGCGCCGAATGGTGGATTATCAGCCTTGAAAAATGATGAACCAAGCGAGCTGAATGTTGCATTTCTTTTTATAAACATTAATGCATCTTTTACAGGGAAGAGCTTGTAATTTTCCTGATCGAGATTTTGTTCGGTGATTTCTCTTAACGGTGAGTAGTTATCAAGTATATAAAAACCTCTGCCGAATGTTGCAAGTGCAAGATCGTTCTCTCTTTCTTGTATATCAAGGTCTCTAACTGCCTGAGTTGGCAAGCTGCCTTTAAGCTGAATCCATTTCTTTCCTCCGTTAAGAGTAAAGAAAACACCATACTCAGTTCCGATAAAAAGAAGTTCGGGTTTAATATGATCCTGGGTGATTGCATAAACAACAAATGGTTCTTTCAAATCGCCCGATATTGATTCCCAGCTGCTTCCTCTGTTTCTGCTTACGAGAACGTAAGGTTTGAAGTCTGCTCTTTTATGATTGTCAAATGTTGCATAAACTGTATTCGCATCAAATCGTGATGCATACAAACAGCTAACATAAGTCATCTCAGGAATGCCCGGGAACGATTCAATCTTTTTCCAGTTCTTTCCACCATCTTCTGTAACCTGAACTAATCCGTCATCAGTTCCAACGTAAATTAATCCTTCTACTAAAGGTGATTCAGTCAATGAAACTATATTTCCATAAAATGAGGTTGAAGCATTTTTTGCAACTGCATCAACGCTCCATACTTTATCCATAATAGGGAGCTTATTTCTGTCAACCTGTCTTGTTAAATCCGGACTTATCACTTCCCACGTATTTCCTTTATCATCACTTCTGAAAACTTTATTTGCAGCAGCATACAACCTGTTGGCATGCGGACTCAGAATGAGCGGTGTATCCCAGTTCCATCTGTATGGAGTCTCATCTTTTCCTTCCTGTGGTTTTATACTTACAATTTCACCAGATTGTAAATCGTGTCGGGTAAGTCCACCATACTGCCATTGACAATAAATTATATTTGGATTATCAGGATCGGTAACTGCTTCGTATCCATCGCCGCCAACGAGAGGAATATAATCAGCGTTAACAATTCCTTCTTCGTTTATTGTTTGAGATGGGACTATCATACTGTTATTATCCTGCGTTCCACCCATCACACGATAAAAAGGCTCGAA
>JACAFA010000283.1 GCA_013388525.1 Ignavibacteriaceae bacterium
AAATTTCTTTTTCGTCGTCAATGATTAGTATTGTGTTCATAAAATAATTCTGAAATATCTGAGTGATCTTATAATCATTATTTGTGAAGGAAGAATGTCCTTATTCATTTCCAGCATATTACCAAAGAGAACTCCGTACCAGTTTACATCCACATCTCTGAAGTCAACTTCTGACTGAGCTTTAAAGTCATCTTCAAATGCCTCTACAAAATAACCAAATACATCGGCTAATTTCAATATGTTCTCAGCATAACCGATAAATGCGTTTCCGAAAAAATGTGCAAGTTTATCTTTATCTCCGAATTCATTATCCGGTGAATCATAAAATAATCTTGAAGGGAGGTTTTTATTTTTTATGTTTGCAATTGAATCACTTGCTGAGATTAATGGGTAGTATAATCTGATTTTTAATAATGGTAATAAAATCGGAACTTCCTGGTAAGGAATAGTTGTAAATGTTAATGCCAGCAGAGCTTCCTCGTAATCATTTTTATAAAACCGGATTGCTTTTAAATAAATTGAATCAACTAATGCCAGGTCAGAATTTTCTTTTCTTAATTCAAGATAATACTCTGAAGCAATGAATTCAGAAAGATAATTAACACCTTTTGAGAGGGAACTTTGCTGAGGAAAAATAAACGGCGTTGACATTAGAGATATAATTAAGAAAGAAAGAGATATCTGCTTTACTTTCATTTAAGTTTGAATCACTCCCGGATTAAATCTCGGTATCTCTGGATTGTGATTAGCAGATTCAATCCCCATCGAAATATATTTTCTTGTTTCAGCAGGATCAATGATTTCATCAATCCATAATCTTGCAGCAGCGTAATACGGATTATTCTTTTCATCATAAGCAGCGGAAATCTCATTTAGTAATTTTTGTTTTACTTCCTCCGTTACTTTAGTTCCTTCTTTTTCAGCCTGTTTAATTTTAATATCCAGAAGTACACTGCTCGCCTGCGCGCTTCCCATCACTGAAATTTTTGCGTTAGGATACGCATAAATAAATCTGGGATCGTAAGCCTTTCCGCACATCGCATAATTTCCGGCACCAAAACTATTCCCTACGATTATTGTTATTTTCGGTACAACAGAATTTGCAACTGCATTAACCATCTTGGCTCCGTCTTTAATTATTCCGCCATGTTCTGCACGACTTCCAACCATAAAACCTGTTACATCCTGAAGAAATACAAGAGGTATTTTTTTCTGATTACAATTCATAATGAATCGGGTTGCTTTATCAGAACTGTCGGAATAAATCACTCCGCCAACCTGCATTTCGCCAGAACCTTTAAGTGATTCAGTTTTTACAACGCTTCTTTGATTCGCAACAATTCCAACAGCCCATCCATCAATACGTGCATAAGCAGTTATAACGGTTTTTCCGTAGCCAGCTTTGTACTCATCAATATCAGAGTCATCTACTATTCTGGCAATTACTTCATACATATCATATGGTTTGATAGTATCTTCGGTAAGAATTCCATAAATTTCTTTTGGTGAAAACTTTGGTGGTTTAGATTCAATACGGTCAAATCCAGCTGTGTCTCTTTTTCCGAATTTGTCAACAAGACTTCTAATTTGTGCAATACATTCCTTATCATCTTTCATTACATAGTCAGTAACACCAGAAATGTTTGACTGAACACGTGCACCGCCCAAACTTTCGTTATCAATCTTTTCACCAATGGCAGCACGTACCAGATGTGCACCTGCAAGAAATACAGAACCTTCACCTTCGACAATCAAAGCTTCATCGCTCATAATCGGAAGATACGCACCACCAGCAACACAAGGACCCATTATCGCAGCAATCTGCGGAATTCCTTTTGATGACATTACAGCATTGTTACGAAATATTCTTCCGAAGTGTTCTTTATCAGGAAAGATTTCATCCTGTAGTGGAAGGAAAACACCTGCGCTGTCAACCAGATAAATAATTGGCAGATGATTCTCCATTGCAATTTCCTGTGCGCGAAGATTTTTCTTTGCAGTAATCGGAAACCATGCACCGGCTTTTACAGTTGCATCGTTTGCAACAATAACACATTGTCTTCCGCTTATTTTACCAATACCATAAATTGTTCCTGATGATGGAGCGCCACCATATTCTTTATACATATCAAAAGCAGCGAAAGTGCTGAGTTCAATAAATTCCTTTGGATCGTCTATTAATAAATTAATTCTTTCTCTGGCAGGAAGTTTTCCTTTTTCTTTTTGCTTTTCAATTGCATTCTGTCCGCCACCAAGTTTTATTTTCTCTTTTTCGGCGTTAAGCTTTCTCAGAAGTTCTTTCTGATAATCAGCTCTCTTCAGATAAGTTTCATCTTCTTTTATTTGATTTCCGATTTGTTTCATTTTGATTGTGTTAAAAGGATTTGAATTTTTTCTTGAATTTCAGGCAGCTTATTTTTTATTGCATCCCAGAGAAGCTCATAATCAACACTGAAATATTGATGAATGATTTTGTCTCTCATCCCGGAAATTTTCTTCCATTCAATATCTTTATGAGTTTTACGAAAATCAGGTGAAAGATTTTTTACGGCTTCACCTATAATTTCAAAGCTTCTTGAGAAAGCCCTAGTAAACATTTCGCTTTCAACAAAGGAAATGTAATCAAGTTTTTCAGTGGACTTTAATAGAAAAGTAATTTCATCAAGAATATGTTTAAGATAAACTTCGTTATGTTTCATACCACTGAACTTCGTTTCTAATATA
>JACAFA010000288.1 GCA_013388525.1 Ignavibacteriaceae bacterium
CACTGAAGTTAAATGGATTGACTGCAATATCAACTACTCTTCCACCAGTTACTGCAGGACCAATACTTCTGAAAGAAAGTCCGGCAAGAGAAATATTTTTTAGTGAGTCAGGGTCAGAATTGCTTTGTGCTGAGGTGAGAATTGAAAAAGTAAACAATAAAATTGAAACTAAAATTGTAAATGATTTATGCATAGTTATTACCTGGAATAGTTTTGTGAATGAATGTATTTAGCAGCATAAAACTGTCTGCATTGTTGCATGGATGTATGTTTGCATGATTAATATTTTAAGATACTACAAAAATTAAGGGATTGTTGTAGTTAAAACCAATATTTTGATTAAGGATTTTGATGAACGGAGATTATTATTGTTGAATGTATAATTGATAAGCAGATTCCGGATCAATCCTGCGGTTGCCGGATCGTCCGGAATGACATTTTTACTTAATTATCTTCTTTTCCCTAAGTACAGTTTCAATTGTATTCTGCCCGATTTCCTGAAGTTCATACTTAACGCGTGTGAATGGTTTGTTAATCTTAATGTATCTGCTAAGGTCAATCGGTGTTCCAATCACAACTGAGTCGCAATCAGTTTTGTTTATTGTAACTTCAAGATCTTTCATTTGTGCTTTGCCGTATCCCATTGCAGGAAGCAAAATTCCAATGTTTGGATATTTCTTGAATGTGTCAGAAATTGTTTTAACTGTGTAAGGTCTGGGATCCACAATTTCCTTTGCACCAAGTTTTTGAGCTGCAATTGTACCTGCACCATATTTCATATCACCGTGAGTTAAAGTTGGTCCATCTTCAACAACAAGCACTCGCTTGCCGCGAATAACTTCAGGATGATCTACTGTAATTGGTGATGCTGCTTCGATTATAATTGCATTCGGATTAATAAGTTTTGTGTTCTCAATTACTTCAAGAATATCATCATTATCTGCTGAATCAATTTTATTAATAACTGCTGCATCAGCTAATCTTAATGAAGTATTTCCGGGATAATAGTAAAGTTCGTGTCCAGGTCTGTGCGGATCAACAACTGTGAAAGTTACGTCAGCTTTGTAGAAGGAGAAATCATTATTGCCGCCATCCCAAAGAATTACATCAGCTTCTTTTTCAGCTTCGCGAAGTATTGCTTCATAGTCAACGCCAGCATAAATAATTCCACCGCGGGCTACGTGTGGTTCGTACTCTTCGATTTCTTCAATTGTGCAATTATGCTTTTTCAGATCAGCATAAGTTGCAAAGCGCTGGACTTTTTGTTTTGCAAGATCACCGTACGGCATTGGATGACGGATTGCAACAACTTTTTTTCCGGCAGCAGTTAAAACCTGAACAACTTTTCTGGATGTCTGAGATTTACCTGCACCGGTTCTTACTGCTAATACAGCGACAACAGGTTTTTTACTTTTTACCTGAGTCTCTGCAGCACCGAGTAATCTGAATGAAATTCCTGCTGCATTAACAACTGAAGCTTTCGCCATCACATAATCAAACGGAACATCTGAATATGAAAAAACAACTTCATCAACTTTTAAATCTTTAATTAATTTTTCAAGATACTTTTCTTCATAAATCTTTATTCCTTTAGGATAGAGTTTTCCTGAAAGTTGTTTCGGATATGTTCTTCCCTCAATATTAGGAATTTGTGTTGCGGTAAAAGCGACAACATTGTAGGATCTATTGTTTCTGAAGAACACATTAAAATTATGAAAGTCGCGACCAGCCGCACCCATGATTAAAACATTTTTGCGAGCCATAAATAAAATCTCCTTTGGTTTTTTGGTTGGATTAAGTTCTATAAAATCATAGGCAAATTTAAGGCATTTTAGCGAGAAAACCCGCTTTTTGGGGTTTGAAAAGTCAGAACCTTATAGTAAGCATTTTAATAATAAATCTTATTGCGAATTTAGAACTTAAAAGCATTTTAGCATCAGGAATCTGGTGGCTAACCTCTAGTATCCAGCTTCAAGTATCCAGTATCGAGAATCCAGTCTAAAGAAAATTCAATATCTTTGAAGTAATAAAATCAAATTATTAGCGAGAGAGGCATAAAATGAAAAAGTTAATGTTAACCCCAATCCTGGTTTCAATTCTTATAGTTTCAGTAAGCAGTCAGGATTTAAGCACATTCAATAAATATTTTATTGATGAAACAATGAGGATAGATTACTATCACATTGGTGATGCTAAAGATGAGTTCATAACTCTTGATCAGATTTATAAATATGGTATCTGGGCAGGAAGCAGAGTAAATTTAATTGATGAAATGAATCTTGGTAGATATTGTGTTAAGATTTATGATTCTGCTTCAGGTGAATTAATTTATTCAAAAGGATTTGATAGTTACTTTGGCGAGTACAAAACCAGCAGCGAAGGTATTGATGGAATCAAAAAAACTTTTCACGAGTCCGCAATCATTCCTTATCCAAAAAATAAAATCATTTTTGCAATGGATAGGAGAGATGAGAAGCAGAATCTGTTTGAATTTTTCAGAAAGGAAATTGACCCTGAAAATATTATGATCATCAGAGATGAAATAAAAGATAAGTTGGTGAAAGTCTATAATGCTGATTCGAACAGTGATCCTCATAACAGAGCCGATATTGTCATACTTGGAGAAGGATATACTATTGATGAAAAAAGTAAATTTGAAAAAGATTTGAAATATTTCACCAATGTATTTTTTGGAATGGAACCATATAAATCAAATCAGGATAAATTTAATATCTACGGTGTTTACAAACCATCAGAGGACAGCGGAATAGATGAACCGCCTGCAAATCTCTTTGAAAACACTGTTCTGAGCTGCACATTTAATTCAATGGGATCGGAGAGATACATTTTAACAGAAGACAACAAAGCAGTAAGAGATTTAGCTGCTCATGTTCCTTATGATGCAATTTATATTATGGTGAATCACGCACGTTATGGCGGCGGCGGTATTTATAATTTCTTCTGCACTTTTACGACAGATAATCAATTCAGGGACTATCTCTTTCTTCACGAATTTGGTCATTCATTCTCCGGTCTTGCAGATGAGTATTACACTTCTGATGTTCAGTACAATGATTTTTATCCAGTAGGACTTGAACCGCTTGAACCAAATATAACTGCACTAACTGATCCTGCAAATATTAAGTGGAAAGATTTGCTGACGCCGGGAATTGAAATTCCAACTCCCTGGGATAAAGCAAAATATGATTCAATGGATTATAAATGGCAGGCAGAAAGAAGAGAGATGAACAAAAAAACTGCTCAACTAAAAAGAGAACGCCAATCTCCAGAAGTTATTAAAGCAGCAGAGGATGCATATGCAAGAAAAGATAAAGAGCACTCGCAGCTTGTTGATTCATATCTCAGAAAAAATGCTAACTATGGAAAAGTCGGTGCGTTTGAGGGTGCGGGTTATGTTGCCAATGGAATGTACCGACCGATGCTCGATTGTATTATGTTCTCAAAAGGGGAGCGACCATTCTGTAAAGTTTGTGAAACGCACATTTTGAAAGTGATTGAGCAGTATACTGAGTGATAGTGATTTTGTAGGGGCGCTCTCTGAGTCGCCCTTATTTTCTTTTGATCTTGTCGACTACTTTAAAAGAATCATCTTCTTAGTTTCAGTGAACGATCCAGCTTTCAACTGATAAAAATAAATTCCACTTGGAAGATTGCTTGCATCAAACTCAACTTCATACTCACCGGCAGGTTTTTTTTCGTTAACCAAAGTAGCAATCTCATTTCCTAAAACGTCGTAGACTTTCAGACTTACAAATCCAAAATCCGCAATCCGAAATTCGATATTCGTTGTTGGATTAAACGGATTTGGGTAGTTTTGGGATAATGAAAATTTTGTTGGCAATTCTTTTTCAGTTTCAACGCTCACTGGAAAAGTAATCGAGAAAAAATTATTCGATACATCATAAGCACAGGGAAAATATCCTACTCTAACCAAGCAACTATCTGAATTTAACTGAGGTACTTGCCAAATAAAACTATTGTAAGGATATTGTATATTATCGGTTATAATAGACCAGTTGATCCCTGCATCGGAAGAATACCACAATTTTTGCGGCGGCAAAAAACTATTGGTCCAGGTTATTAGAAAATCTTCTCCACTTATTAATATTTCACCTCCATTAGGTGATAAAATCTGAAATGTTGGCCAGGATAATGGTCCATCGTACTGAATGCCTATAGTTATTTTATCCACAAAATAGAGATAATAAAAGGCAGGACTCCCAAAATCTATTGTTTCTAGTATCTGACCACTATATGGATCAATAAATGTTACTGAATATATCATTAACCAATCCCAATTAACTTCAACCATGTAACCTGATTCAATATCGACTAAATATTCTTGATAATCAGGCCGACCACAACCAAACCGGAAATCTTTTTTGGTATAAATAGAAGTATCCGCCGGTAATTGTAACCGAACCCCAAAATATCCAGGTACTGTAGGTGCTATTGCTTCACCTAATTCAGGATCTAGACCATCGGTTGCGAACGAATCATAACCTAAAATCAGAGTATCTGAAGTGATACTATATTCTAAAAAAATGAATGGTGATTCAAAATGTACAAGAGATTGCGTAAGTGCGATAGAAGATACGAGAAGCGTAAGTCAAATTATCTTTTTCATGATTACCCCCAGTTTTTTTTGCAATAGAAATAAATATTCTCCTTAAAAGCAAGTGTTTGAAGATTTTTGATTATTTTTCGTTCAGAATGAAAACAAAACTTGACATTGCAAAAAACTGGCTTCCTCGTTACACGGGCACAAAGATAGATGAGTTTGGCGATTATATGCTGCTTACAAATTTCGATGATTATGTTGAGAAGTTTGCAAATAAGTTTAAGACTGATATAAAAGGTCTCGGCAAACCAATGCAAACGGCGACTAACTCAGATGGTTTATCAATAATAAATTTTGGAATTGGTTCTGCAAACGCCGCGACTATTATGGATTTACTTTCAGCACGAGCACCGAAAGGAGTTTTATTCCTCGGTAAGTGTGGCGGGTTAAAAAAATCAACAGAGCTTGGACATTTCATTCTTCCCACAGCAGCAATAAGAGGTGAGGGAACAAGCAACGATTACAAACCACCTGAAGTTCCGGCTCTTCCTTCTTTCAAGTTGCATAAATTTGTTTCTGATAAAATTGTTCAGCGAGGATTTGAATATAGAACAGGTGTTGTGTATACAACCAACAGAAGATTATGGGAATGGGATGATGAATTCAAAAATTATCTTCGCAAGCTTTCTACGATTGCAATTGATATGGAAACAGCAACTTTGTTTATTGTCGGATTGGTGAACGAAATTCCCCGCGGTGCATTGTTATTGGTGTCTGATGTACCAATGTTCCCGGATGGTATAAAAACGGAAGAATCAGACAAAAAAGTAACACAGAAATATTCAGATGTTCATCTGGAAATTGGTATTGAGGCGATGACAGACATTGGTGAAAAAGGTGAACCAATCAAGCATTTTACTTTCTGATTTAATCTTTTTTAGAAACTGTTTTTTTTGTCCAGATTATTTTTTATTCGTCTTTCTAAAATCCAGCAGAAAGACAGCCAAACCAAACCGAGTGCCCAGCCTGCAAATACATCCGCAACCGAATGATTTCCCGGAAGTATTCTGCTAATTCCTATCAGAAGAATAATTACAATTCCTGAAATTAATGTTAACTTTTTTGTTTTACGTGAATGTTGCCTGCGTGAAATCGTAACTGCAAGAGCAATGTAAAAAATTGTTCCCATCATTGCGTGACCACTTGGAAATTGCGAAATTGAATTTGTAACAATCTCGATCGGGTCATAAGGAATTTCGTGAGCGGAAATAGTTTTAGCAATTAACATTAATATTCCTCCTCCAACAATAATGAATAATAATCTCCACAACCGTTTTGACTCTCTGCGTAAGTTGTAATAGATAATTATTATTGTCAGAAATATAAAAAGTAAAGGAAATCCTCCGAGAGCTGAAACATCTCTGTTAAGACCAAGGAACCATTCTGGTCCGAAAGATTTACTCCATTTATTTGTATATCCTAAGTATTTTAACAGCAGAGAAGAAACCATATCGGATAGCCAGTCAAATAAACCTAAAGCAGTTATTATAAATACAATCAAACTCCAGATGAGAATTAAGATAGCTCTGTATTCATCTTGTCTATCTAATTTGTAATTGCGGATATTATTTAAACTACTTTCTTCAATCATAAGAATTTTTCCCTTGTCGAGTTTTTAAATTAGGAAACACAGTCAGTAAGTATGGCATTAAAAGTTTAAGTAATCAGAATATCAGAAAACAAAATTCAAATTCTTTTTCTGAATCCTTCGCCGAGGACTTCGTGCACGTTATTAACAGTCACAAATGCGTGAGGATCAATTTGTTTAATCGCAGTTGTGAGTTTGCCAAGTTCACGTAAAGCAACAACCGTAAAAATAATTTCCCGGTCAACATTTCTGTATAAGCCTCTTGCTTTAACTGCTGTTGCGCCACGGCTGAAATCATTCATTATTACTTTTGCAATTTCATCGTTCTTGTCTGAGATGATGAATGCCGCTCTTGCATAATCGAAACCATCAATAATTGCATCCACAAGTCTACCGGAAACAAAAAGAAGAAATAATGCATATAAAGTTAATGTCATAGCACTTCTGATACCAGCAAGATCCTTAAGATCAATTATAAGTCCGGCAAGGCAAATTACAAAGAAATCGATTATCATTATTGCCATACCGGGCTTGATACCAAATCTCTTCTGCATAATTGCTGCAACTATATCACTGCCAGCGGTTGAGCCTCTGAATTTAAAGACAATACCCAAACCGATTCCGAGTAAAGCAGCACCAAGTAAAATCAAAAATAGGAAATCATCCTGTTGCAATCGCAGAATTGTTTCTGAGTTTTGAAGCTGAATAAAATTTAGTCCGGGAATTTCGCCTCTGAAAAAATCAATGAAAAATGAATTCAGAGTAAATCCAACAAAAGTTCTCGCACCAAATTGAGTCCCAAGCTCTTTCACTCCCCAAATGAATAATGGAATATTCAAAAGCCAGATAGTAACACCGATAGGAAAAGCTCCACCGGTTAAATAATAAATTGCCATCGAAAGACCGCTGACTCCTCCGGGAACAACTTTGGCATCTACAAGGAAAACCCCTATTCCCATTGCCATGATTGCGGCGCCAAAAGTTATAAATATATAATCCCGAACAGCTTTTTTGTTAATCTGTAATTTCTTCTTTTCTGATTCAGACATACTTACTTCCCTCCAAATAATTTTTTTTCTTTCAGGAGTAAATATCAGTAATAAAAAGTAAAACTTTTATTGAATTGGATTAAAATAAGAAATAAATAAACCGGATGTGATGGAGGTTACTTAGAAATAAAATCCAAACCATGTCCCCTGCGATGAAAAGCGAATCGTTGGCATCGGCATTCGTAGAAAATTAACTTCACTCACTATAAATTTCATCAAACCTGAATCTTCCCAAATAGGTAACTTTCTTAAATCAACATCAAGCCCGACAAAATATTCCTTGTATCCTCCCCAGGGATAAATTCCAATATCTTTCGCACTAACACCAAGCGCCAATCCGAGAGGAGCGAGCCACCCGGGATAACTTTTTTTCCAGCTATCTGGAAAGTAATGATGTGGATTTACAGTAATCCAAAAAGTCATTCCCTCATAATCTTCAATTAGTGCTTTCGGATCTTTGTGATATCTCATCTCTTTCCATGCTTCTGATTTATGCCAGCTGAATTTGGGATGAATACCGCCTAATGCATCATAATTAAACTGCTGCAAAACATAAAATGCTGAACCTGCAGTATTAGCAACTAAATCACCCCAGCTAAAACCCCACTCAGCCATAAATGCATCTGAGACTTCTATTTCAAGCATCCATAACCAACCTGTTAAAGCTCCGAACCAAACGGAACTTTCACCTGAGATACCAGACCATCTGTAAATCTTTCCTGAAAGATCACTTGTAAAATATGCGTCCATAAAATGACCAAATTTGTCCATCTGCTGATATTTATTCCAGTCATACATAAAATTCATGGTATGGAAAGGAGAAGTCTTTTCAGTATACCAGACCTTTCGTTGATAAGTATATGCTGTGATGTTTGCTGCAACCATTACGCCGATCATTGAACTTAAACGTAAATAGTCAACATCGGAATATTTTTTCCAGTTTGTTCCATCCGGCAGTGATCGCTCACTGTTCACAAAAATTGGCTGGCTTGCCATAGCTTGTTCGGGTTTTTTGGATGGTTCAATTAGCTTATTTGAAAATGTAACAGGAATATTGTCAGATAAAGTAATTGAGGAAGCAGTTGAATAGTTGAACAAGTATTTTATTGAATTGGTTGAATCCTGCGCAAAGATGAATGAGCAGTGTAACAGCAAATATATCAGAGATATTTTTTTTATCAGGTTCACAATGATGAATATTTATTTCTTAAAACTTATTTCAATTACAGTTGAAATGCAACATTTATTCCATAGAGAACTGCTTGTTAGATGTAATCAGAGATTGATTTATAAGCAATGAGGATAATTTTAACCGAAAAAGTTGGTAAATTTCCTGAAAGAAAATTTCATAAATAGAAAAATTCACCTGTTGATGATTATGAAAGTGCTGATTCCTCTCATACTATTTGTCGTAATTAATTTGGGTCTTGCTCAGGATCATAAAGAAAATTTATCAGGTCCGTACGAAAATATCCGGCAAATTACCGAAGAGTGTTTGATGTGTCATGAAGAAGCCGGTGAAGAAATTTTGCATTCGAATCACTGGAATTGGCTTACGAGTAATCTTCCTTCTTCTGAGCAAGTAGAAATCATAAATGGTGAGCATATTCCGGTAAATAGTTTTTGTATTCCTGTTCAAGGCAATTCAACACAATGCATAAATTGCCATTTACCGTTCAGCGGAAAAGATGAATCGTTTGAATTTAATTCGGCAGAAAATATAGATTGTCTTATTTGTCACGATCAGACAGGTACTTATAAAAGATATCCATCCGGTACCGGAATTCCTGAAACAGAAATTGATTTACTTGCAGTGGCACAAAGTGTCGGTAACGGCAAACCAAAATCAGAAAACTGCGGAACCTGTCACTTTAGCGGCAGCGGAGGTGTTATGATGAGAAGCGGAGCGATGGATAAAAGTCTTCTCGATCCAACTGAGGAACTTGATTATCATCTTGGCGGTTTAGGTTTTGGCTGCAGCGATTGTCACGAAACTAAAAACCACGATATATCCAAAGAAAACAAACCTGCCTGCGAGGATTGTCATGATTCTGAACCGCACAAAAAGGAATTATTAAATCAGCACACATCTGCAGTCTCATGCCAGACTTGTCATATTCCATCTTTTGCAAGAACTGAACCAGCAATAACTTTTTGGGATTGGTCGAAAGCAGGTGAAAATAGAGAATCGGTTAAAAATGAATTTGGAGAAGATACTTATTACAAATCAAAAGGTGAACTTGTTTGGGCAAAAAATATCCGGCCGGAATATTATTGGAGTAATGATAGGATTAATTATTATGAACCGGGCGAAAAAAATGTAAAAGCAAAATTGATAGATTTGAATAAACCTGCCGGAAAAATTTCAGATCCTGATTCAAAAATTTCTCCTTACAAAGTTATGAAATCAAAACAGCCATATGACAGTGTTAATAATAATCTTATTATTCCCAAAATTTATAGTCAGGACGGTTACTCAAAAACATTTGATTGGGTAAGTGCTTCAGATGAAGGAATGAAGGAATTAAATTTTGAATTTTCAGGTAAAGTTGATTTTATTGAAACCAAAATGTACTGGCCGATCAACCACATGGTGATGAGTGCGGATAATTCTCTGAAATGTACTTCGTGTCATGGCAAAGGTGGCGAAGGTTTACTTAACTGGAAAGAGCTTGGTTATCCTGATGATCCGATTAAAAAAGGCGGCAGAATCAAAAATAAATTAGTAAAAGAATAACGCAGATATCTATCTGTCCGGTAATTATTTATTTATCTAAACAAAACTAAAATTCAGTGGGAATCAAAATGAAACTATTTATTTACTTTTCTCTTTTTATTTTTTTATTAAGCCAGGTGAATATCTTTTCACAATATCCGAATATATTGGTTGATAATACTAATAGCCCGGAAGAGGTTACAATTGCTATCAATCCTGTTAACCCAAACATATTGGCAGCCGGTGCAAACATTGATCAATTTTACAGATCAACAAACGGAGGATTAAACTGGAGCGAATCCCAGCTCGTTTCAAATAATCTTGGTGTTTGGGGTGATCCTGTTGTTCTTTTTGATAGTTCAGGTATTCTGTACTATGCTCATCTTTCAAATCCAATATCAGGTTGGTGGATTGACAGAATAGTTGTTCAACGATCAACCAATAATGGAATCAGCTGGAATGATGGAGTAGGAATTTATCAGGGTGTTCAACCACAAGCACAGGACAAAGAATGGCTGGCTGTTGATCATTCACGGTCTCCATATCGGGGAACAATTTATGCAACATGGACAGAGTTTGACAGTTATGGCAGCTCAAATCCGGCTGATAGTTCCCGGATCAGATTTTCAAAATCTACCAATCAGGGTTTAACATGGAGTCCTGCAAAAGTAATAAACGACGTTAGCGGAAATTGTATTGACAGCGATAACACAACTGAAGGAGCAGTACCTGCAGTAGGTCCGAACGGAGAAATTTATGTTGCATGGGCAGGTCCGGTTGGAATCGTTCTGGATAAATCAACGGATGGAGGACAAACCTGGGGTCAGGATATTTTTGTTTCTGATATGCCCGGAGGATGGGATTTTGATGTTTCTGGAATTTATCGTGCAAATGGTCTTCCGATTACAATGTGCGATATCAGTAACTCACCTTACAGAGGATACGTTTACGTTGTCTGGTCAGATCAGAGAAATGGTGCAACTAATACAGATATTTTTATAGCAAAGTCAACTAATGGAGGAACTACCTGGTCAGCTCCGGTCAGAGTTAATGATGACAACACAACAAGACATCAGTTTTTTGTATGGTCAACTATTGATCCTTCAACCGGACATTTGTGGTTTGTATTTTATGACAGAAGAAATACAACTGGTGCAGCAACAGATGTCTTTGTGGCAAAATCAACCGATGGCGGAACTACTTTCGAAAATTTCAAAGTAAGCGAAACTTCTTTTACTCCAACTGCATCTATTTTCTTTGGTGATTATTCAAACATTGCAGCCTGGAACGGAAAAATCTATCCAATGTGGATGCGGCTTCAAAGCAATCAGTTGAGTGTTTGGGTTTCAATTATTGAGGATTCAATAATCGTCCCTGTTGAATTAAATAACTTTGCTGCAAGCGTGAATGATGGCAAAGTTTCTTTAACCTGGGAAACATCTTCTGAACTAAATAATCTTGGATTTTATGTTGAACGAAGAAATATTTCTTCAGATGAAAATGAAACCGAGTGGCTTGAGATTGGCTTTAAAGAAGGTAGAGGAAATTCGACGGAAAGAAATTTTTATCAGTTTGAAGATTTGCCCCTCTATAACGGAACTTATCACTATCGTTTAAGACAGGTTGATTTTAATGGTTCATATACTTATTCAAATGAAGTTGAAGTTAATTTGTTTACTATAAAAACTTTTGAACTCAGCCAGAATTATCCGAATCCATTTAACCCGACAACAACAATCAGTTTTCAATTGCCGGAAGCTTCTTTCATCAGTCTAAAAGTGTTTGATGCTTTGGGAACAGAAGTTGAAACAATAGCAGAGGGAAAATATCCTGCAGGTGTCCACGAAGTTAATTTTGATGCAAAAGATTTAAGCAGCGGACTTTATATGTACAGAATTATTTCCGGGAATAATGAAATAACCAGAAAGATGATAGTGGTTAAATAGAAATTTAAAATTTCTCCTCCTCTCTGAAGTGACTGTGTGAAAGTTCCGAAAAACCGTTAAAACGGTTCCCAAGAATTTTGCTTTTGCTTCTTTTCCCCACAGTTGAAACTGTGGGTTAATAATATTCACACAACCTCAGGCAGGAGGGGAAAAACCGTCAAATTTTTTTCAGCACAGCAAGCGTTAAATCATCGTGTGCTGGAATTTTACCAGTGAAGAAATCCACAGTAGCAATAATCATTTCTCCGAGTTGTTGAGAAGTCATCTTGTGTCTGTTTGCTAAAAGTTCGATTAGTTTTGTTTCTCCAAAAAATTCTCCGGATTCATTCTTTGCTTCGGTAAGACCATCTGAATAAATTATCAAAAAATCATTTTGTTCGAGAGAGAGATGTTGTTTGTTAAAAACTGCTTCTTTAATTAATCCAAGTGCAGGAGCATCTTTCTCTAATTGTTCAACCATTTCCTTTTTTACTATGAGAGGTGGGTAGTGACCTGCATTGATAAATTTCAATTCTCCCGATTCACAAATGATCTCAACATAAACTAACGAAGCAAAAATTTTTGAGGGACTATCTCTGTGAAATATTTTGTTTATTTTATCGCCAAGAGTTTCAAGCGAAGGGTAGTCATAAACCAAAGCTCGAATAGTTGACTGAAGTTTTGCCATCAGAAGTGCTGCACTTAATCCTTTACCGGCAACATCACCAACAGCAATACCGAATTTGTTTTCATCAATCTGAATAAAATCAAGCAAATCACCACCAACATCATTTGCCGAACGTGTAAAAAGCCAGATATCCCATCCTTTAATTTTTGGTGATTGTTCGGGCATCAATGCCTGCTGAATAGCTCTGCCTTCCTGAAGTTCAGTTTTTGCGAGAAGCTTATCTTTTAATTCGAGCGCAAGTATAAAAAGAAAAATAATGCCGACTAAAATGGCTGAGATATTTAAAGAGAGTGTAACATTTTCGCCGCTTGATTCGACGTTTCCTGAGAAAAGTAAAAAAATTAAGCCAATGAAAAGTAAAATTCTTCTGAATGGAGTTAAACGAAAATACATTGCCTTGAGCAGCCACCATGGAAGCACAAACAATTTTTTAATTGAACTCATCTGTTCCAGCTTTTGCTTGCGCTCCTGTGTAAGGAAGTATTGTTTCAGATCTTTGTATTCAGATTTAAATTCCTGAGTTATTTTTGTTTGTCTGAAGTCACTTCGAATAGTTTGCCGGATTCGAGGTTCCCGCTTTTTGTTAGTATTTTGTGTGTTCATAGAAACTCAATTTGTTAACGTAGCAATACTAAAATAAATAATAATCGGAATAAAGTATTTGTTAATGAAACGACGGGATTGATGAGGAAGGGAAACAGGGAAGTTTAATCGGGTATTCCAAATTGGGAAAGATGATGTGTAAAATGCTTCTTGTGAAAAATATCCCACTCTTCTTTGTTTAGGTAACCGAATACAGGATGTGCAGTTTTGACGGATGGATTGTCCATAAAAAACTGTTTGTATCGCTGCATAACATTTTTAAGTTCAGTAATTGCGTTATTAAGATCTTCAAATTCCAAGTGCATGAGTTCCGGACCGATTGCTGGATTCATAAATTCTTTTGGCAGAGCTCTATCACCAAGAAATAATTTTTTCAACACAGGAATTTTTCTTTCTTCAGTATAAACATCCAGAGAAATTTCATTTATACTTGATTGAACAGCTTTATATAAATGCTCGACCATATGCTGCGGGGTCATCTTTCCCCAAAGTGGTTTTTGATCAGCTTTCAGTTGATTTAGCTTTTCGAAATATACTTCAGGGGTCAATTCAATTTCCTTTTAAAATTTTTAATGAAGCTTCCTTTTTAGCCAATTCATATTCGTTAGGATTATTAATACAAACATCAAGGTCTTGCAATAAACCATCTTTAATATCATAAATCCAACCATGTATTGACAGAGATTGGTTATTCTGCCATGCTTTCCGAACGGTCTCAGTTCTACAAACATTAAAAACCTGCTCGATAACATTTAATTCACAGAGTTTATTAAACCTTGATGCATCATCTTTTATTTCAAATAAATTTCTCTGGAAGTTTTCTTTAACAGGTTTCAAATTATCAAGCCATTTATCAGCGAGTCCGATTTTTTTATTGTCAAGCACTGCTTTTACTCCACCGCAGCCGTAATGCCCGCAGACGATTATGTGCTTTACTTTGAGTGCTTCAACAGCAAATTGAATAACTGACAAACAGTTCAGATCATTTTTAACGACAAGGTTTGCAACATTTCTATGAACAAAAAGCTCACCAGGTAGAAGTCCGACTATTTCATTTGCAGGTACTCTGCTATCCGAGCAGCCAATCCAGAGATATTCGGGTGTTTGTTGATGTAAAAGTCGGTTGAAAAAATCCGGGTCAGATTGTTTCTGTCTGAAAGCCCATCGGCGGTTGTTTTCAAAAAGCTGATTTAAAACTTTCATAAAAATTATTTTGAAGAAATTTTATTATTCAGTGTTCATTTAAGAAGGTTTTTATAATCACTTAAAATTCCACCACCTCTTACCGTAGCTCCGATTACCAAACCGGCGCCAATTAAAACAAGATTTTTAATTATGTATTGTCCTTCAAGAGTTAATCCAAAGGGGAAAACTGTCCAGACTTTTTCAGAAAGCAATACAAGTGGTAAAGCAGTTCCGGGCATTTGAAGAAATAAAAGAAGTAAAGTTACCCGAAGAAATTTTCCGGTCATCAAACCTAATCCAATCAAAGATTCCCACGCAGCTAGTACTGGAAGGAAAAAATCAGGATCAACAAAATAAATTGTATTTCTTACAAGGTCTTCTGCAGGGCTCATTCCTTTGAAAAATTTTAGCAAGCCAAACCAGAGAAAAACTATTCCAAGACCAATTCGAAGTATCAGTAGTCCATAGTTTGCCATCCAGTTTGTAAGCTTTTTATCAAGCTTTAAAAAAAACTTATCAACAATTTTTTCTTCAATTGAAGCCATAATGAATTTAAATTATTATTAAAGAAAAGAATCAACTTTAATCTCAATAGTCATTTCAGACTGATTGAATAAGAATTTAGCTTTCTCCCACGACGGGGGACCAAACCAACTGCTTGCATCATTTGAATAACCATAATCTTCAGTTGGAATTCCAAAAATATTAGTATCAATTTTTTCATTTTCATTTTCATCGTGAAATATCCGAATTGCATATTCACCAAACTCCAGGGAATCAATTACAACAACGACTTGCTTATTTACTATTGGCAAAACTTTGCCAATCCAAACAGAGTCATCTCTTTCATAAATGAACTTTGAATTATCAAGTGCAAACCTGCAATTACCAATGTTATTATCAAAACCAGTAATGATAACTGTAAGCTTTCCGGTATTCAAAATATTTTCAGATACCTGGGCAAATATAAGTTCAGGCTTTAAAGAAATAATAATTGATATAGTTATAAGTGATAATCTGATAAAACTAAACATTTGCTTTTTCTGTGAGTTCACTTTTTTTTATAAAATATTTTTCAAGATTTATTGCAGCAATTGAAAAAAGATAACCAAAAGCAACACCAATTAATGCACCGCCAATTACATCTGAAGGATAGTGAACACCAAGATATATTCTCGATATAGAAATTAAGATTGCTACTGCCAGGAATATCCATTTGTATGCAGGAAATAATCTTAACAAAAAAATTGCTGCTGCAAAATTGTTTAAAGCGTGATTTGAGGGAAATGAAAATCCTCCTGCACAACCAACCGGAGTGATTGCATCAGACAAAGCATTGCAAGGTCTGACTCTTTCAAAAAGTTCCTTAAGAATTCTATAGCCGGTTTGATCACTGACGGTAATAAGCAGAATCAATCCGATTACAGCAATTTTACCTTTCCTTCCTCCTTTAAAGAAAGCTATTCCAAGTAGAATAATATAGGCAATATACCATCTGTTGACATCTGTAATAATGGAAAAGAATTTATCCAGAAGTCCTGTAGAAATGGTATGATTAAAAAAGTAAAAGACTGCTAAATCAATTGAATATAAGAAGTCCATAATGGCACTAAATGTGAAGTATTATTATGATACACAAACTAATAAAAAAAGCGTTTACAATAAATTCATAAAGAATAATTTGACATCAGATAATTTGAATAATAAGAATAATTTTTCCTCAGGTTTAAGTCTTTCGGTAATTGATTTTATTCTGACCGGCAGATTTCCACTTTCAGGCAAAAGATATGAAGAAGTAAAAGGTCAACTGGATTTACTTTTAATTGTTCCACTCCGGATTATGGCTTTACTTGCCGCAGTGTTCGGTTTATTTGCCATGATTTTTGAAATAAAGTACTTTCCACTCCAGAGCGTTGAAATATATCTTATCAGATTAATTTCAACTATTATTTCCTTCGTTATTCTTGCGATGCTGACTTCGGGTATTTCAATTAAAAGGTCAAGGTTACTTGTTCACCTGTTATTGCTTACAATTATAGTTACTTCCGGTTTAATGATTTACATACTTCCCACTTCGCTTTTTGTTAACTCAAGCATTACAGGACTGATAATTTTTACTTCTTCGTTATTTTTAAGCTGGGAGATAAGAAACCAAATTATAGTTGCGATTTACTACAACATAGTTTTTGCTGCTGCAATATTGATGAGCGATCGCTCAATATATTTCCTTCCGAATATGTTCGAATCTGTTTTATTTGTTTTGTTCCTGAGTTTTGCCTCTATCATAGCCTGCGCTGTAAATTTCAGAGCAAGGCTGTTGATTGTTGAAAGGAATCTTGCAATAGAACAATCAGAACAAAAGTACAGATCCATAATAGATAACTCTGCCGAAGGAATTTTTCAGACAACACTGGACGGTAAATGGCTTACAATTAATAAAGCGTTTGCTAAAATACTTGGATATAAAAACGAGCAGGAGTTGATGCAGGTTGATGTCAATAACATTTATGTAAATGATGATGACAGAAAAAAATTAATCTCAAAGCTTCAAAAGATTGAGAAAATTGAAAATTACAGAATAAGGCTGAAAAGAAAGGATGGATCAATTGCTGTTGTTCGGCTTAATGATCGGATAGTTAGAGATGACGATGGATTAGTTTATCTGGAAGGAAATATTTCCGATGTAACCGAGCAGGTTAAAGCTGAAGAAGAACGTTCTCACATCGAAAAAATGTTAAAACAGGAAAAAGAGAAAACAGAAAAATTAGCAGCAGAAGCAATCAAACTGAGTGTAACTAAGAGCAAATTTCTTGCTAATATGAGTCACGAAATAAGAAACCCGATGAATGGAATTCTTGGCTTTCTTACTCTTATAGAAGCAGGAGCCTACGAAAATAATGCAGAGCTGAAACAGTTCTCAACAAATGCGCGTCAGTCGGCGGAATCATTACTTGAAATAATTAATTCAATACTTGATCTTTCAAAAATTGAAGCGGGTAAAGTTGAAGTAGAAAATGTTAATTTCAACTTGCTTGCTGTAATTGATCAGGCAATTTCAGTTGTTGCAGCAAAAGCCAGTGAAAAGAAAATCAGGATTGTAAAGGATATTAATAATATGTCAGATTCGATGCTTGTTGGAGATATGACCAAACTCCGCCAGATATTAATTAATCTTTTGAGTAATGCTGTGAAATTTACTTTTGAGGGAGAAGTGAAATTAAAAGCTGAAGTTAATTCTGTTACTGAAAATGATGTTGAACTTGCTGTCTCGGTTATTGATTCCGGAAAAGGTATTCCGTCAGATAAACTAAAAGATTTGTTCAAACCATTTTCTCAGATTGATGGTTCTGAATCCCAGCAATTTGGCGGCACCGGATTAGGTCTCGTTATTTGTAAAGAATATGTTGAATTGCTCGGAGGCGAAATTTATGCCGATAGTAAACAAGGGTCTGGAAGTACTTTCAGTTTCAAAATCAAGTGTCGTAAACAACCTAAAAACGGCAATGGCAAATCTGAATTAAAAGATGTTCACCAGAACTCATCTTTATCAGGTGCCGGAACATTTATAAATAACGGGTATAAAGAAAAAAGAGCTGGGTTTAAGATATTATTGGCTGAAGATAATTTGATCAATCAAAAAGTCTCATTGAAAATATTAAGTACCGCCGGATATAATGCTGTCGCAGTTGAAAACGGTCAGAAAGCTGTTGAAGCAATCAACAGCGGTAATTTTGATTTAGTATTAATGGATATTCAAATGCCGGAAGTTGATGGCTATAAAGCAACTGAACTGATTCGGAAACTTGCTGATGACAAAAATAAAATACCAATCATTGCATTAACAGCTCATGCGTTATTGGGTGATAGAGAAAAATGTATTAAAGCCGGAATGGATGACTATTTAGCAAAACCAATTGTTGGTCAGGAATTAATCAGAAAAATTGATGCTCTGCTCGGAATTCAAATTCAGGATTATAACTTCACTGCAGATATCATTAAAGAAGAGGATAAACTTCTTGATAAGCAAAGACTTGAAAAAGTGAGTCTCGGAAACTTTGAATTTGAAAAAGATATTCTTGGTTCATATCTGGATGATCTGGATCAGAAGTATAAAAATCTTTCTGAATATCTGAACTCAAGAAAAATGGAAAAAATAATTACGCTTGCACATGCTATTAAAGGAGCCAGTTATTCAATCGGTGCAAATAAAGTTGGTGATGAAGCGCTTGCAATTGAATTATCAGGTAAAAATAATGACTGGGAAAGTGTAAGAGACAGAATTGAAAAATTAGGTTTGGCGCTTAATGAAACGCGCTCAAAAATAGAAAGTTACATTTTAGAAAAATAAAAGCCCTCTGGGGGAGGGCTTAATTTCTATGCTTCAACTGCTACCTGCTCATGTTCAAATTTCATCAACACTTTTCTGATTGTGTCAATAGCATAGTCAATTTCTTCTTTTGTTATTACAAGCGGAGGAGCAAAACGAATTATATCTCCGTGAGTTGGTTTTGCAAGCAATCCATTCTCTTTGAACTCAACGCAAACATCCCACGCAGTTTTCCCGGATTTTGTTGGTTTGATTACAATTGCATTCAGTAAACCTTTTCCTCTAACCAGAGAAACAATTTCAAGCTCATCAACAATTTTTTGCATTTCCTGTCTGAAATATTTTCCCATCTTATCAGCATTTTCGGCAAGCTTTTCTTCTTTCAGAACTTGAAGTGAAGCAATTGCAACTTTTGCTGCCAGAGGATTTCCACCAAATGTTGAACCGTGCTGACCGGGTTTAATCGTTAACATTATTTCATCATCAGCAAGTACAGCAGAAATTGGCATAACTCCACCGGAGAGAGCTTTACCAAGAATTACAACATCAGGTCGTACGTTTTCGTGATCGCAGGCGAGAAGTTTTCCTGTTCTGCATAAACCTGTCTG
>JACAFA010000048.1 GCA_013388525.1 Ignavibacteriaceae bacterium
GCTCTGCTCAATATCGGCTAACTTGTTTTTATAAACTTCGGGATAATTGAATCTATAAAAATTCGTGATAAAAATCCGGATGCTGTCAAGTGCAACCTGTTTTGAAGAGTAACCTGTTTCCAGAACATCCACTGACACACTTTTAATGTACGGAAGCGATTTGTCTATTCTATCGAGAGAAAGAGAGAGATTTATGGATTTATCTGCCGGATTATAAATGTGTGATGGTCTGTTATGACAGTCAATGCAATCCATCGTCCTACGATTTTCTTCCGGGAAGTTTTTTTCGTCAAATTCAATTTCAGTACTTCTATAAATAATTTCTTTACCTTCACTGTTAATCTGTTTAACCCACGGGATTACATTACGTTTATTGTCAAGATGAATATATTCAACCTTATTTGCAATATTCATATGCCAATGAATACCTTCGGCTCTTCCAAGTTCTGAATTTCCACCCCCAATTTTCAGCAGCATAGAAATGCTTGATTTAGTATTTGCTTCATCATATAAAAAATAATCCGACTTATATTTTATTTCACTAAAAAAATGACCCGGCGAATGACATTGTTCGCAGGTTCCTTCTGCAGGTCTTAGTTCTTTTACAGGTGTTGGAATTGGTTTTGAATATTTATTGAAGAGAACCGAATAAACCTGATACGCACCGGAAATTTTAGATTTTACAAACCAGTTAGCACCTGAACCAATATGGCATCCAACACAGCCAACTCTTGAGTGAGGAGAAGTTAAATAGGCAGTGTATTCCGGTTCCATAACTTCGTGACAGATTTTTCCGCAGAACTCATCAGATTCAGAATATTCAAATGCTTTATAACTGCCAAAAGCAGAAAAAATTAATAATAAGAGAGTTCCAATCGTAAATGTTGCCACCACACGTCTTTGTTTTACATCATTCAGATCAATTACAATAAACTTACCGCTTCGCTCGAAACCTTTTTTAATTCTTCTTCTTTCACGGATTATTCCATAAGCAATTATCAGCAATCCAAGAATCAGGAAAACTGGCAGAATGATAAAAGTAATTATTCCAAGGTAGGGACGTGATTCACCGCTGAAAAATTCAAGTATAAAAAGGAAAATGATAAGCCCGAAACTAACAACAGCGATTCCGGCACCAGCTAATGTTACCGGGTTGTAAACAATTGGGGGGAATAATTTTTTCATACAACCAACCTGAATTATTTTTTGTGATGAAAAGAAAATTTAATTATGACTTTCCCCCAGCTTCTTCTGATTCTGTATTAAGTTTTTCTTCTTCCGCTTTCTTAATTCTTTCCAATTCCAGCGGATGTTCCTCAGCCATTTCTTCCTCTGTCAATGTACCTTTCCACCAGGCAAGACTCATTGGATAAACATCAGGATTAAATATTACGAAATAAAAATGCCATACAACAATTGCCAGGAATGCAAGCCAGGCTTCATAATAGTGTACTGTTCTTGCTATGTCCCATCCAAGCTTTGTGATTATTCCCATAAAATAATTATTGAACCACATAATTATTCCTGTAGCAGTCATTACAATTGTTCCCCATATTAGTGCCCAGTATTCAGCTTTTTCAACGTAACTGAATCTATCCAGTTTGGGTTTTACTTTTGAGAACCCAAGATTAAACTTCGCAACGTCGATTGCATCCCTGATATCCTGATATCTGGGAAGAAGATCTTTAATTAACTGTCTGCCTCTTTTTGTAAAAGAAACATAGTAAATATGATATAAGCTTATCGCTACCATAACAACAGCAGAAATTCGGTGAATCAGACTGCGATATTCAAAAGCATCGCTGCTTAGTTCTCTGATATGTCTTGCCCACCACGCATTTGGATAACTTAACATGAATCCTGTTATTACAAGCATAATAAAACTAACAGCCATTGTTGCGTGTTGAATTCTTTCGTTGACTGTCATTCTGAGATATAACCTGTGTCCGTGTTTTTCTTCTCTGATTAATCCTCTCTGCTTCATCTTTTTAATTTTTGCTTTTCTGAAGAAGTCGAAGATATTATGCACAAACATCAATCCTATAACAATGAATATCAAAGAAATATACATCGTAGCAATGAAGTATATTATCGGTTCACTTTCCTCTTGCCTGGTTATATGAATTTTCCCTACTGTGAACCTTTCATTTGCGCCCGGATGACAACCACCACAGGTTTTTACAATGTTTGCTTTGCTTACAGTTGAAGTTGAATCAGACGATGGTTTGATATTGTGTGCACCATGGCAACTTGCGCAGTTAGCTACCGAAACAGAACCACCTTCCACTGCTAATCCATGATAGCTGTCAGAAAAAGTTTCAAACCTGTTATTTGATAAACCATATTTGTCCGATAGTCTTACAGAGCTGTGGCAGGGTGAGCAAACTTCTCTTGAAAGATTTTGAAATGAAACCGGTGACTTCGGATCGTCGTGCTTTAAAATATTGTGCTCACCATGGCAGTCAGTGCAATCAGGCGATTCTTTGACTCCGCGCATTACAGCAGTACCATGAATACTTCCAATATATTCTTTGGAAATATCTTCGTGGCATTTACCACAGGTTGAGGGTATGTTCTGCTTGAAAGTCGCTGATTTATTATTTGTGCTTTTGATTACATTGTGTGAATTATGACAATCAATACAAGTTGCAGCCTCACCATTACCTGCGTTCAATGCAGAACCATGAACGCTCTTTTCATACATTGTAATGAATCCTGCTGTAACATTTGTTCTTGCCCTGACTTCAGGTGAATCAAGGTGACAGGATAAACATAAATTTTCCTGGGCGATTTTTACAGTTACAAGGTCTTCCCCATCGTGAACTTTTGCAACGGGATTTTTATGACAGTGTAAACAATTAGGTGAACCCTTAACACCTTCCTTAAATGCTCTGAAATGTTCTGAAGCGATAAATTTTTCTTTTGATTCTGAATGACACTGCCCGCAGGAATTATGTAGATTTTCTGCACTCCATTTTTCGCCTTTTGCTGTAGGAGTTTTTGCGTAATGGTATTCGTGGCAACTCAGACAATTCAAGTCCTTTTCTTTTTCATTACCTTTTGCTTTTAGTAATTTAGGATGAAAGAGGTGCTTTACTACATTCTTCTGATGGCAGCTTATACAATTCTTCGCTGTAAGATTTTCGCTGTGAGGTATTGCCTCAGCATCAAATCCTACGTGGCAGGAGATACATTGAAGTTTTGAGTGAGCTGATGATTTAAATTTTGATTCACTTACACTTATCGGAATTTCTTTTCCATCTTTTTCCATCGTAAAAGAATCGTCATCATGGCACATCAAACAGTCTTCATTGGATTGAGCAAACGTAGCTCCGGATACAAAAAGAAAAACACCCATAATTAATATGAGTGTTCTTCTATTTAATTGTTTTATCTTCATTTAAGAAATTATTTCTTTTGGATTAAAATTTAACCTTTAGATTCCGTCTTTAATGTAAGCAGCCAATTAACTAATGTATCAAGTTCGGCTTCTGTCCCTTTAAATTTTAATTTATGATCCTGATCGTTAATCTTTGCTTCTTTTAATAGATATGATTTCATCAGTTGAGCATTACCTAAAGAACCGGCATTTGATAAATCAGTTGCATCTTCTTTCTTCGATGTTATTTCAAACGATGTAACTGTATGACAGTTATTGCATTTATTGTCTATAAATATTTTTTTGCCGTCTAAATCCTGATCTTGTGAAAATGAAAATGCAAATCCAAATAATGCAACTATTGTTGAAATAAATAAAATAAAAAAGAATGTGTTTTTCATTTTATGACCTTTCGATTAGATTTATTAAACTTCACTGAAAATTATTTGCTAATTACTAACAAAGACAATACCACTGCATACTGTTAAGAAAGTAAAGAGTTAAGTATCTATCGTTATAAATCTTCTCGCTTATGAGAAGTTGAAAAGCTTAAAATTCGCATAAATTAGAATTAAAAGTAATATATTTTGTCAATTAAATTATTTTGCTGAGACAACTTTTTCCATCAGTCTGTCAGCATTTTTAATCTTTTCAAATCCAAAACCAGCATAAAGAGAGTGAGCATCTTTCGTGGATAACATCCATTTCTTAACTCCTTTAAATCTGTCATCTTTAAATATTCTATTCAAAAGTAACTTAGAAATTCCTTTGCCTCTGTATTCTTCCAGGATGAATACATCCATCAAGTATGCGAATATCGTATAATCAGTTACAATTCTTGCAAAGCCGATTTGCTTATCGTCTTTATAAACTCCAAAACAAATGGAATGTTCAATCGATTTTTAACTTCTTCAATTGTTCTTCCTTTTGCCCAATACGAATTGGTAAGGAATTTATAAATAAGTCCGGTATCTAATTTTGATTTATCGTCGCTAAAAATTAAGTCATCCATTTTTAAGCAGCTTTGTATTAATAAAAGTTAAACTTAAATATCTAATTCCTTCATTTTTCTGTAAAGTGTTGAAAGTCCAACCTGTAATTCTTCGGCAGTTTTTTCTTTATTAAAATCATTTGCCTTCAGAGCACGCATAATAATATCTCTTTCAAATCTTTTTACAGATTCATCCAGTGAGCCCGAAGGTGAAAACTCTGATGTTCCGGTATCCGATTGAAACTGTGAAGGAAGATTTTTAACATTGATAAAATCTTCATTACAAAAAATCACAGATCTTTCAATAACATTTTCCAATTCTCTGATTTCACCCTTCCACTCGTAATTCATCAGAGCTCTCATAGCTTCGCTGGAAATACCTTTGATATTTTTATTCATTTGTTTTCTGTACTTGTCAAGGAAATAATCTGCGAGTAAAGGGATATCGCCCTCACGTTCTTTCAGTGATGGAAGATGTATATCAACAACGTTCAGCCGGTAGAATAAATCCTCTCTGAATTTTCCCTGGTTAACGTAGTCCTGAAGATTTCGGTTTGTTGAAGCAATAAATCTTACATTTACCGGAAGTGATAGTGTTGTGCCGACAGGTGTATATTCTTTTTCCTGAATTGCTCTGAGAAGTTTAACCTGTAACTGAGGAGGCATTTCACTTATTTCATCGAGGAAAAGTGTTCCGCCTTCTGCGGCTTTGATGAATCCTTCTTTATCACTTATTGCACCGGTGAATGCACCTTTCTTATGTCCGAAGAGTTCACTCTCTATCAGGTTTTCAGAAATGGCTCCGCAGTTCAGGGCGATGAATGGCTTGTTTGCTCTTTTAGAATTGTAGTGAAGAGCTTTTGCAACAAGTTCTTTTCCTGTTCCACTGTTACCGGAAATTAAAACAGTGCTGTCAGTATCGGCTACGGCTTTTATCATTTCAAAGATTTGCATTATAGCAGGACTTTTCCCGATGATGTTTGTATAGTCATATTCACGTTGTAATTCTTTTCGGAGAATTCTGTTTTCAAGATGGAGTTCACGAACTTCAAAAAGTTTTTTAACTTTTATTAAAAGCTCATCGAATTCAATTGGTTTTAAAATGTAATCGCTGGCTCCGCTGCGAAGTGCAGCAATAGCAGTTTCCATTGAACCGTAAGCTGTAATTACAATCGTGTTGGTTTGCAAATTCATTTTTCTGATTTCGTTCAGCAGTTCGATTCCTTTCATCTCGGGCATTTCGAGATCTGTAATTACAAGATCATAAGAATTAGCTTTAAGCATTTCGAATGCAATTTTTCCATTTGCTGCTTCTTCAACTGCATATTTTTCTTTTTTAAGAATATATGATAATGATTCACGGATTATATCTTCATCATCAACTACCAGAATTTTTTCTGACATATTTGATCCTTTTATTATTATTCAATCGGAAGTTTTACTGTAAATGTTGTACCCAAACCATCGTTGCGTCTTACTTCAATATTACCCTGGAAACTTTTGATTATACCATAGCTGACCCACAAACCAAGCCCCGTACCTTTTCCCTGTGACTTTGTTGTGAAGAAAGGTTCAAAAATTTTGCTCAAATTTTCTTCACTTATTCCGCTGCCGGTATCAGTAAAAGTTATAATTGCTTCATCACTGGAAAGAGCTGATTCAACACTAATTCTTTTTTCCTTCTTTTCGTCTTTTACTTCATTTATTGCATCAACAGCATTGAGTAGAATATTTACAAAAACCTGTTCTAACTGGTCAGCAACAAGAGGAAGATTGGGTACATCATCGCTTAGCTTAACATCAAACTCTATATTTTTTGCTTTTGTACCGACCTTCGTAATTTCAACTGCTTCTTTAATACATTCATTGATGTTTACTCTCTGCAGTTCAAAATTGGAAGGTCTGGAAAAGTCAACAAGATCACGAATAATTTTTGAAATTCTTGTAACCTGACTTTTAACAAGATCTAATTTCTCTTTAATAAATGGTTCATCGGTGCTTCGTTGTGCAACCTGAACAAGAGCGGAAATAGATGCAAGCGGATTACCGACTTCGTGAGCTATTCCTGCTGCAAGAGTACCAATACTTTCCATTTTTTGAGTATGGATTAATTGCTTTTCCAGGGTTCTCTTTTCACTCAGGTCACGATGGATTCCAAAATAGCCTGTTATTTTTTCATCCTTATCAAATATAGGCGAAATTAAAAGCTGCGTGTAAAATGGTTCACCGTTTTTCTTTCTGTCTTCTATTTCTCCAAACCAAACTTTACCGCTGGAAATAGTTTGCCACATTTTATCCCAGAATTTTTTATTGAGTTTTCCGCTACCGAATATTCTTGGATTTTTTCCTATCAGTTCCTCTTTACTATAGCCGCTTACTTTTACAAACGCCGGATTTACATAAATCATCCTTCCGTTTAAGTCCGTAATTAAGATTGGATTAAGGCTGCTTTCAACAATATTGAAAAATCTTTGAAGTTCAATTTCTCTGGCTTTGTCTTCCGTTATATCCTTTACAACCGCAAAGACGTACTCTTTTTTTAGTTTATTAATCTTGAAATTATGTAACGAAAATGAAATACAAACTTCAATCTCTTTTTTATTTAAGAGAAACTGTGTTTCGATATCGGTGGTTTTACCGAAGCTGATACTCTGAAAGAAAATATTATTAACTCTCTCCCGATTGCAAAGATCAACAAGATCCAGAAAATTTTTTGGAATAGAATCAAAATATGATTTAATGATAGAATCAGATTTTTTGTTCAGTTTAAGAATTTCACCATTAATGTCAAGCAGGAAGTACATATCCGGCAAATCATCGAACAGATCGAATCCGAACATAGGATTTTCATTCAGCGAGACTGTCTTCGCAGATTTTTTAGCAGATGTTTTTTTTGAGTTTATAGACGAACGCATAATTTTATTGTCAAATATAAACCATCAATTTCTTACTATCGAGGCTATTTTGCTTATATGATTGGACTAAATGATTCCTTTTGCTCTCATCAGTTCAGCACAAAGAATTGCATCACCGGCAGCACCCCGAACTGTATTGTGAGAAAGGATGACAAAATTGTAATCGAAAATTTTATCTGCACGAAGTCTGCCAATTGATACAGCCATTCCTTTATCAGCATTACGCTGATGTTTTGGCTGAGGAAAAGATTCATCTTTACTATAGTGAATCGGTTTTAGTGGTGCTAACGGCAGTTTAAGTTTCTGAGGAACAGATTCAAAATTTTGCCAGACATGAATTATTTCTTCGGCGGAAGCCTTCTTTTTCAGTTTTACCTGGACACATTCAGTATGTCCATCAGTTACATTTACTCTGTTGCATTGAGCACTGATTTTAAAATCGTTAAAAACAATTTTGTTCAGATTCAATGATCCTAAAATTTTTAAAGGTTCAGTTTCAACTTTTTGCTCTTCACCGCTGATGAATGGGATAACATTGTCGTCTATATCAAGTTTAACAACGCGCGGATGTCCTGCACCTGAAACTGCCTGCATTGTTACAACGTTAACTTCCTCCAAACCAAAATTATCGAGTAAAGGTTTTAATGCAAGAACAAGTCCGATTACTGAACAATTCGGATTAGTCACAATACAACCTTCACCGTACTTCTGCAATTTTAGCAATTCAAGATGTTCAGGATTTACTTCAGGAATGAGAAGCGGAACATTCTCATCCATCCTGTGATTTTTCGAATTTGAAATTACTTTGTAACCTGCTTCTGCGAATTGAGTTTCAACTTCACCGGCAACATTTGAATCCAATCCTGAAAAAACTACTTTAGATTTTAACTTTGGTTCACATCTTTGAACTAATATTTCCCCGATCTTTTCAGGAAGCTGAGAAGGGAGAAACCAATCGACAGCCTCTTTATATTTCTTACCAGCTGATTTATCCGAAGCACAAAGTTCAGCTATCTCAAACCATGGATGATTTGCAAGTAATTCTATAAATTTTTGCCCAACACTTCCGGTTGCACCCAATATCCCAACGGGGATTTTTTGTTCTGGTTTACTCAAATTCTATTCAATTATAATTTATTATTTTAATGGTGCGTAAGATAATAAATAATGTTAATCCATTGATATGAAAATCGCTTTAGTTCAATATAGTCCTGCCTGGGAGGATAAAGAGGCAAACAAAAATAAAATCCGGTCCCTTATCAAGGATATTGCAGGAGTTGAATTACTTGTCTTTCCTGAAATGAGTCTTACAGGATTCACAATGAAGTCAAAGGAAATGTCAGAAACTATACAGGGAGATTCTTTCAGATATTTTTCTTTAATTGCCAAAGAAAAAAACTCAAACATTTTTGCTGGAATTATTGAGCGCAGAAAAAATCGTATTTACAATACGCTTATTCATATCAAACCTGATGGGAATCTTGAAAAACTTTACCGGAAGATTCACCCATTTTCATACTCCGGAGAGAACGAGCATTATAATGCAGGGACAAAACCTGCTTACACAAAAATTAAAAACTGGAAAATCGGGTTGACTATTTGCTATGATTTACGTTTTCCGGAACTTTTCAGAAAATATGGAAAGAAAAGAACTCACCTTATTGTCAACATTGCAAACTGGCCCGATACAAGAATTGAGCATTGGCGAACTCTGTTAAAAGCAAGAGCAATTGAAAATCAGTGTTATGTTGCTGGCGTAAACAGAGTAGGCAAAGATCCAAAACTTAATTACGTTGGTTTCAGTAGTGTCTTTGATCCGATGGGAAAAGAAATTGTTGCAGTTGAGAATGAAGAAAAAGTGATTGTGGCAGAACTCGATAAAAATTTTGTAAATGAAGTAAGAGAGAAGTATCCGTTTCTTGATGACATTAAATTGATTTGAGTCAATCCTTTTTCGTTTTTATCATCAGCAGGTGAATGGTTACGCCAATTGCAATCGCAAGCAGCAATAATCTTACATACCATAATTCAGTGAAAAATATTGCGGAAGCCAAAATCATAATCCAGAGAAAAGTGATGTTGAAAATTTTCGATTTGATTGTTAGCCCGGATTTATCCTGATAGTTTTTGATATACATCCCGAGTATTTTATGATTTCTAAGCCACTCGTTTGCTTTCGGGGAACTTTTTATAAAACAGGCTGACGCAAGTATCAGAAATATTGTAGTAGGAAGAACTGGCAGGAATATTCCAATTACTCCGATAATTACAAGCAGAAAGCCCAAAAAGAGATAAAAGTATTTCGATACCGGTGCAATTGATTTGACATGAATATTTTGTTCTGATGACACTCTTTGATTCTTATTGTCTATTATGAAATAAAATAAATTTTTAAATGACCATATATTTCTGAGAATGATGCTTTGAAATTTAGAAATTAATCCTGTCGAAACTTATATTTCAATATAATAAAATTAAATTTTTAGTAAGACACTGGCATTTTTGCTTGTCTTGAGAGAAAAAACTAACAGAACAAAAATATTCAATAAATATGTTTACAATAAAAAGAAAAATTAACTTTTACGATTGCGATCCTGCAGGCATTTTATTTTATGCAAAACTTTTTGAAATCAGTCACTCTGTTTATGAAGAGATGATAAACAGTTTCAACCTCAAAAAAAATTATTGGATAAACGATGAATTTGTTGTTCCAATCATAAAAACTGACGGGGCATATTTCAAACCACTCAGAGCGGGAGAAACTTTAACAATCAATCTTACCGTAACACTAAGAAAAGAAAATTCATTCGAGTTAACTTATGAGTGGATTGACAAAACAGGCGAGCTTGCAGCCAAAGCGCGGACAGTTCACGTTTTTGTTGATAAAAAAAGATGGGTGAAAATTCCCATTTATGATGAGATAGTAAAAGGTCTGGAGTCTCATCAAAGAGATGTTAATCTGTAACGTTTAATCAGCTTATCTTTTTCTGTTTTACCGAGTTCGGTTTTTGGAAGCTTATCTTCAAAAAAAATCTTTTTGGGGATTTTATAACCAGAAATTTTGTCCGTTAAAAATGTTTTAATGTCATCATAAGATAGTTCATGTGAATTGACTTTCTTAACAACTGCAGCAGCGATAATCTCTCCCCATTCTTTATCTTTTAATGGAAACACTGCAGCTTCTGCAATAAGGGGATGTTTAAGCAGAGCTTTCTCAACTTCAATCGGATTAACATTTTCTCCCCCTGTTGAAATCAGAAAATTTTTTCTTCCTTCAACAAACAAATATCCATCTTCATCCAGATAACCGATATCACCTGTGTGATAAAATCCGTCTTTGAGGACTTGTTTTGTTTCATCTTCATTGAGATAACCCGACATCAAAGCATTAGAGCGAATAATAATTTCACCTATCTCGAAAGGCTTTAAATCGTTTCCTTCACTATCAAAAATAAATATTTCATTTGTCGGTATTGCTCTGCCAGCTGAATTTGGTTTGATTATAATCTCGTCTTTCAACAATGCCGTAACAAAAGATGAAGTTTCAGTTGATCCGTAAACAATATTAACAGGCCAGCCAAGTTCATAGGCTTTTCTGACAAGTTCGTAGTCTGAAAATCCACCACCGATTAAACAATTCTTTAACTCCGGATTTGGATTTATTCCTTCATCAATTAATTTTTTTAATTGAGCAGCAACGAGTGAAATAAAAGTTGGCTGCCATTTCATTATTGCGTCTTTTAAGTTTGTAGTGGAAAGTGAATCAGGAATTATTAATGGTATTCCGAAAAGAATTGCTCTGGAGATGATTGAAAATCCACCAACATGATAAAATGGAAGACTTGCCAGCCAGCGATCACTACGTGTGTATCGTAAAAGCTGGTTGCCGTTTAAAGCACTATTATACAGGCTGTTAAACGAAAGTATAATCCCTTTACATTTGGAAGAAGAACCAGACGTGAAAATAATTACAGCAGGATCGTTTACACTTAATTCATCTTTCCCTGAAAAAGTATTCTCGTTGATTACATCAAAAGGTAATTCGATAATTTTTATTGATTTACTATTTAAGCTGTTATGAAACTCTCTTGTTACTAATGCAGAAGTGCAACCTGCCAAAGTAATTTGTTCTTCAATCTCTGATTGGTTCAACTTAATATTGATGGGAACAGGAACAGCAGAAATCTGCCAGAGAGCTAAAACATTTATCACAAAATCAACACTATTGTTACTAATAATTGCTACTCTTTGCTTTGAAGAAATATTTTTACTCTTTAGATACATTGCAGTGCTCAATACTTTTTTCCTGAGTTCATCGAAAGTATAAGTGATTGAAGATGAAACAATCGCTTTGGCTGATGGGTCTTGTTTCAGGATAAGAAACTTTTCCGGGTTCAGATGCTTCATGGATTTACCGGAGAATTATTCCAATTGAAAAAAGCAATCCGAAAATTCCTGCAAACTTTGCGGAAAGTTCCAGTGTTTTGTTGAGTGCTTCGCCATTCAAAGTGTAAAGCATCTTTATGAGAGTAATGGCAAGCGGTATTGTTACAAATGGCAGCAAAATCCAGAGACTAAAATTAAAATGAAAATGTAATACCAAAGTTGTAACATATGAGATAATAACAAGTGAAATAAATTGCCAGCGGGTAAAATTATTTCCCATCAAAACAGCGAGAGTTTTTTTATTTGCCTCGCGATCCTCTTCGATGTCACGAAAATTATTTACAACAAGAATATTAGTAATCAGTGTTCCAACAGGAATTGAAACCAGAAAAGAAATCACAGAAATTTCCTGAGTGTGAAGATAGAATGTTCCCATTGTTCCGATAATGCCGAAGAAAATAAAAACAAAAATATCGCCGAGTCCATTGTACGCAAGAGGGAATGGACCTGCTGTATAAATTATTCCGGCAAAGATTGAAAAAATTCCTACCCAGAGAATTAAAATTCCAACAGAATAAACAAGATAGAGACCTATTAAAAATGTAATCCCGAAAACCAGAATAATTGCGATTTTCATTTCTTTAACTGAAATCAATCCCGACGCAAGTACTCTTTGCGGTCCTTTTCGTTTTATGGTATCTGATCCTTTTAAATAATCATAAAGATCGTTTGTAAAGTTTGTTCCGATTTGGATAAGGATCGAGCAGAGTAGTGCAACAATTGAATACGGCAGAAAAAATTTTTTTATTGAGATAGCAAGAGCAGAACCAACCATCACAGGAACAACTGCAGCAAGCAGAGTTTTTGGTCGGCTTGCGAGAAGCCAGGAATTGAGTTTTGATTTATCATTCATATTTTTGTCATAAAAGTACTGTCATTGCGAGCAGAGTGAAGCAATCTCAGTTTAAATTCATGATTAAGGAATGCTTCGTCGTAAATTCTTCGCAATGACAATTCTTAATATTCACGGTAATTTTGGAAATTTTTTAAAGTCAGGTTTTCTTTTTTCAAGATAAGCTTTCTTACCCTCCTGTGCTTCCTCACTCATATAGTAAAGAAGAGTTGCGTTACCTGCCAATTCCTGAATTCCTGCTTGTCCATCAAGATCAGCGTTGAATGCAGATTTGAGAACTCTGATTGCCATCGGACTATGCTGCAGAATTTCTTTTGCCCATTTTATTCCTTCTGCTTCAAGTTTATCAACAGGAACAACTTTATTTACCAATCCCATTTGAAAAGCTTCATCAGCATTGTATTGACGGCATAGATACCAGATTTCCCGTGCTTTCTTTTGTCCAACAATACTTGCGAGAAAGCTGGAACCAAATCCTCCGTCAAAACTTCCAACCTTTGGTCCTGTTTGCCCAAAGATTGCATTATCGGCAGCGATAGTTAAATCACAAATTACATGAAGAACGTGTCCGCCACCTATTGCATAGCCGGCAACAAGTGCGATAACAACTTTGGGAATGCTTCTGATTAATTTCTGAAGATCGAGAACATTTAGTCTCGGAACACCATCTTTACCAACATATCCTTTATCGCCTCTTATTCTTTGATCGCCACCTGAGCAAAATGCGTACTTGCCATCTTTTGCAGGACCGGCACCTGTTAACAAAATCACTCCGATACTCTGGTCTTCTCTCGCATCTGTAAATGCATCATACATCTCAATTACTGTTTCAGGACGGAAAGCGTTTCTTACTTCCGGACGATTTATTGTAATCTTTGCAATGCCATCCTGTTTTTCATAAATAATGTCTGTATAATCTTTAACTTTAATCCATTTTGAACTCATAATAAATCCTCAGTTGATTGGTGGGACAAAAATAATAGAAAAGTAGTTCAGTTAGAACCGGCTCAAAAAACCGTTGACTGCTTCAATAAATTTTTTAGGTTCTTCAAGATGAGTATTGTGTCCTGCAGTTGAAATTATTTTGTGTTTTGCCGAAGGAATTACTTTTTTAAGATTTTGATTTATTTGAGTGAACTTATCATCAAGTCCTCCTGTTATAAGAATAGTTGGAATTTTCAATTTAATTAGTTCAGCTCCGAGATATGGCATCACTCCTGTTCCAAATCCTCTAAGCGAATTAGCCAAACCTGTTTTAGAATTTTTGGATTTTGCCTCTTTGATATGCTTTAATCTGTCATTTGAAAATCTTCTTAGTGTTCCGAATAATTCCTGGTCGATCCACATAGCTGCAAAATCTTCAAGAGTGTTGCCCTCAATATAATTGGCGAGCTCATCATCACTGTTTTTTCTGGCAGCCCTTTCTTTTTCATTTTTAAAACCTGCAGATGCACTTTCAAGAATTAATCCTTTAACTAATTCCGGTTTTGCGACTGCAAAATTTAATGCGGCTCTTCCACCCATCGAATAACCACAGAGAATTATTTCTTTTAATCTGAAATGATTAACTACCTGTTCAATCTGATTGACAATAGAACCGGCTGTATAATAATTAACAGATGTTGGAGAGCTGCTTTTACCATGTCCGATTAAATCAAGAGCAATTTTGTTGAAACGTTTATCAATTTTCTGAATGACATCATTCCAGTCATTAAGTGAACCTGTAAAGCCATGAAGAAACAAAATAGTTTTCTTTGAAGGATCAAATTCTGAAAGATGTTCAAAATTAAGTTTTATACTTTCGTATTGAATAATCATATCGGAAACTCTTTATTTAACTTATTTGTTACTTCTTTAAAATACTTATTTCGAAGTTCAACTGAAGCTGCTGCATTAGTCTGTACTTCAAAAACTGATGTTATCTTTTTGTTAAGACTATGATTGAGATGGCGCATCAGTTTACTACGGTTTTGAATTAGCTGGTAATTAACTCCGAATGATTTTATAATTCCTTCAAGCTCAAGATTGTGTGGCGTTATAAAATATTCCCGGAACTTTTTTATTTTTTCAGCAATAGGGAGAGATTCGAAAATCCCTCCGCCATTATTATTAATTAGGAAGATGCAGAGAGGAATTGAATACTTTACTGCTGATGCGAGTGCATTCAAATCATGAAGAAAAGAAAGATCTCCTGTTATTAAAACTGTTGGTTTTTTACTTGCTGCAATTCCTAATGCAGTGGAAGTTATACCATCAATACCGCTTGCACCCCTGTTAAAGTAAACAGCAAGTTTCTTTGAGTTTACAATTCCAAAATTGTCGAAGTCTCTTACGGGTGAACTATTTCCAATGAATATATTACTGCCGGCAGGAACGAATTTCATAACTTCATTTATTATCGAAAGCTCATTCGGGAATTTTGCTCTGCCAAGAATTTTTAATTTGATTTTTTCGCTGAGCTCTTCAGCGTTAATAAAATCCTTCATCCAATCTGATTTATGGCGAGTAATTTTTTTTGCTTTCAGATCTGTTATCAATCTGTCACAAAACATTATTGGCTCAAACCCAAGTATTGCTCTCGCATTTCTTGTCGGATCAAATTTATCACTGTAAGAATTGATGAGGTATCTGGCTGCGCTTGTTCCTTCAAGGAAACTTTCAATAATTGAGGAGGTTGGTGTTCTTCCGAACTGGATTATAATATCCGGATTATGCTCTTCAATAAAACGCTCTGATTTAAGAATCGAATTAAAATTAGTAATTACAGATTTATCATTTTTGGAAATTGCGGATCTTAATTGTGAGAGTCCGTCAGCAAAAATCGGATAGCCGAGCAAAGTAGAAAGTTTTTTAATTCTTCTGACAACATCCCGATCATATTCCATTGGACCTGCAATGATAATTCCTTTTTCAGTACTAACTAAATCATCGGATAATTTCTCAATTGATTTAACCAAACCATTACCTGCATTGTGATGCTGGAGTTTATTTCCAATACTTCTCTGGGGTTTTAGATGAAACATTTTCTTGTTTATCTCATCTGTATAAGAGAAAGGTTCAAGCGGTTTTCTAAAAGGAAAATTAAGATGAACAGGACCTCTATCCTCAATAAGGCTGATACGAAAAGCTTTAATTGCTACTTTCTGCAAATAATAAAAACCGACATTACTAACTGATGGTAAACCTAAATCTCTGAACCATCGTATATGATTCTTAAAAATATTATGCTGATTAATTGTCTGGTTTGCACCTGTGCCAATAAGTTCAGGCGGACGGTCGGCTGTGCAGATTATCAATGGTGTTCGCTGCTGATAAGCTTCAATTATTGCCGGATATAACTCAGCTACAGCAGTGCCTGATGTTGTAACAACAAGAACTGGTTTGTTTGTTGACTTAGCTAATCCAAGCGCAAAGAACCCTGAACTTCTTTCATCAGTATGTATGTAGGATTTTATTTTCCGGTTTCGTGATAACGCATACGTTAATGGTGTGCTTCGTGAACCCGGTGAAATACAGGCATTCTGAACACCGAATGCAACTAGCTGGTCAATAAAAATTTTCGACCAGAGAATGTTTCTGTTAACTTTTATTTTCATTGATAAATAAAGATAGTATTGTGTTTAACTTTAAATTTGTTTCTAGAAATTCATCTTCAGGATCAGAATTCTTTACCAGGCCTGCACCTGCAAATGCAGTAATCAGATTGTCCTTAAATAGTGCAGAACGTATTGAAACGGCAAGTTCACAATTTCCTTCGAAGTCTATGAATCCAACGATTCCTGAATATAAACCGCGGTCGTGCGATTCCAGTTTCCGGATTAAATTCATTGCAGATTCTTTCGGAACACCACAAACCGCAGGAGTAGGGAATAATGCATCAATCATCTCAAATAAATTTTCTTTTGAATTAAGCTCAGCAGAAATTCTTGTAATCAGATGCTGAATATTATCCAGCTTTCTGATTTGTTTCTCCTCAATAATTCGGACATTATCTGAATATTTAATAAGAATATCTGAAATAAAATCACTGACGAATAAATGTTCCTGGTGATTTTTTTTACTTGTCTTTAAGGAATTTTCGAACTCATAATCTGATTCTGATTTTTCACCTCTTGGTGCAGAACCAGCAACAGACTCGACTTCAGCAATGTTGTTCAATACTTTCAGAAACATTTCAGGTGATGATCCAAAAAAAACAGAATCAAATTTTTTTATGAAAAATAAATAACAATCCGGGAACCGGTCAAAAAGTTCATTCAGAATTTTACCCCAGTTGATGGCACTGTCTGCTTTGAAACTCAACGCGCGGGATAGTACTAATTTATCAACGCCTCCATTGTTTAATTCATTTAATGATTGCAGTACTAAATCCTTCCACGTTTTTATTCCATTTTCATTTGATTCAAACTGAATATTGGTTTTTTCAATCGAAGACTGAATTGAATATATATTTATTTCTTCCAGCCACGTTAAAAAATAAAATAATTTATCAGCTGTGCTATTAGTTTTATTTTCTTCTTCGTCAATAAAATTGTAAAAAACAAATACTTCATCATTTTGAAATGAAAAAATAAATTCGGGAATGTAAAGTCGCAGAGTTTCAAATTCATTCCAAAGTCTGGATGACTTCATCGAATCGAACTTTGCTGAACAACATAGAACCGATGCTCTAAATATTTTTTTCTCATTCCAATTATTGACAAAGTTATTCTTCCAGTAATTAAAATTATCAACAAGCGAAGCAAAATTTTTCATTTGTCCGATTGCAATTTCCAGTGCTGAGTTTATTCCGATAATAGTCTGACGATTATTAGGTGTCCGGAAGAAAAATATTTCTTCATAATTTTGCTTTAAATGATCAATTAACCGGAGAGCATCAAAATGTTCTAAATGGAAAGCAAAACTTATTAACCGTTGTTTATTCTTATCACCTAAAGAATTGATGAAGGAATTAAATTCGTTTAATATTTGCTCCGGATTAATTTTCATCAGAAGTTTAAGTCATCCTCTATTGTATCTAAAATTCTCAGATAACTGTCGTATCTCTCCGGAGTGATTAGGCTTTTTTCAACAGCTTCAATGACCGCACAGCCGGGCTCGTGATGATGTGTACAAGTGTTGAATTTACATTTATTAATATAACTGCTAAACTCAATGAAATAATATCCGAGGTCAGATTTTCTTATTCCGTAAGGATCAATTTCTCTTAAGCCAGGTGTGTCAATTATGAAAGAGTTATCATCAACTTTTTTCATTACAGAGGTTACCGTAGTATGAGTTCCTTTGGAAGAGAAATGACTGACTTCCCCAACTTTTAAATTTAAACCTGGAAATATTTTATTAAGAAGTGAAGATTTTCCGACACCAGAATGCCCCCAGAATAAATTTTTGCTTCCTTGAAGTTCTTCTTTTAGCAAAGATATACCTTCACCAGAATCACAGCTTGTTAAAAGAAATTTGTAACCGATTCTTTCGTAAAGATCTTTCCATTTATCAGCAATTGAATTTTTATCAAGATCAATTTTATTCAGCACGATGATAATATTAAGATGAGAGCTTTCAGCAGCTACAAGAAATCTGTCAAGCACACGGTTGCTGAAATCGGGAAGATGAACACTTGTTACAATAACAACTTTATCAATGTTAGCAGCAACAACCTGTTCAAGTCTTTCGCCCCTGTAACTTGCACCACGGACTTTTGGAAGTTTTCGCGAGAGATGATTTTTCCTTTTTTCGATTTTTGCAATAACACCGGTTCCGTCCTTATTCATTTCAAACTCAACATTGTCACCAACAGTTATAAAATCTGTGAAGAATAATTTATCCTTCTTCAGTTCGTAATCTTTTTTAAATTTACCCTTGAGAGAACAAATGATTTCCTTATCCTGTTCTTCAGGAATCAAATAGTAGTGCTTGCTTTCTATTTTGGTGATGGTGCCTTTTATCTCAATCTCAAGTTTAAAAAAAATGACTGTAAAAAATATAACCTTCCAACATCCATATCAAATTAGGCTTGATTTAAATATATGAGGTGTGAAATAAAAAAGGGAAGATGAAATCACCTTCCCTATAGATTTATACGAGGGTTTTTATAAGTTATAATCTTGCTGAAAGGTTTAAGATGATATTATTAACGTTTATGTCCTGATAAGTTCTCGACACATTTACTCCATAGTTATCGCCAAAATCTTTCCACCAGCCGTAGCTGTATCCTACGTCAATCCCAAATACTGAGTCAATAAGAATACCGGCACCAAGAGTAAAATATTTTTTATCAAAATCTGAAGGATCATCAGCATAGGGCGATTGCAAATACATTACACCAGCTCGACCAAAAACTGGAAGATTTGGTAACTTTACTTCGGCACCAAGGTGGTAGTCAATTGTTGTTGTAAACAAATTATCAATTTCTTTTTGTCTTTCATTTATGTATTCATAATCAAATCCTTCCGTGAATTCCATCTGAGTATAATCCATAATCTTGACATCACCGGCTAAAGTAATAATCGAAAGACTGGTTGAAGCTCCTATTGTGTATTCGAACGGTGTTTTTATTTCGTATTGTATCGGGTCACTGATTGCTGGATTTAATGAATACTCAGAACCTGTTCCGAAATAACTGTCTGCAGAAACCAGAAAATCTTCTTTGATTGTGTAGTAGCTGGGGAATTTGATTGAAGCGCCGAATCTGAATTTGTCATTCCAGTTGTAAAGAATTCCAAGATGTGAGTCCCAGCCTGATAAGTCCCAATCAATAACATCATTCATGTAAAAGGTTTGAAAGTCTCTGGTTGTTTGATCTCCCGGAACCAGCTCGAAGTTTGAACCATAATAATTTTTAGTATCATCTTCCTGGTAGTCACTATCACTTTCATAGCTTCCCGAAAGTATGTTAAAAGTCCCGCCAACAAAAAATCCCTTTGCAATTTCAAATGAGCTTGCAAACGACCATTTATCTATGTAACCCTGTTTTTTAATTTGACCTGATTGATTCAGAAGTCCATTAATTAGTGTTGTATCTCTTATATAATTATTAGTAATCGGATCTCTGATTTCATAAGCTAAACCCAAATCATTTGTAATTGGTACTTCCTCATTATATTCACCGGTTAATGTCTGAATCATAGAATTGTTTCCTGGATTGAAGCCATCAAATTCCATAATACGGTTGAAATCTTTTACCCTGTTGTAGCCCATAGCAACAACCCAGCTTCCCTGAATAGTTGGTATCGGGTAAACTAAACCAAACTGAGTAAAATTAACTGAAATCTGATTAGCATTTGAAGTAGCACCAAAAAAAGTCGTGTTATTATTAAATGAATTAAAGCCCATCCCACCAGTGAGTTGACCCTGCTTCATCAGTCCAATTCCAGCAGGATTAAAAAGAACCCCAGAAAAGTCATTACTTAAAGCTGAAAAGCTGTTGCCCATTGAAAGAGCTCTTGCACCATTGTACAAACCCGGTTCACTTAGTAAAAGAGCATCGTTGTAATTTTGAGCAAAGCTCGATTGAAAGCATACTCCAATTAAAATAATTGAAGTTAAATATTTCATTGCTGTCCTCTGTCTTTTTCTACTGGATTGCGTACGGGCGGATCAGTCTTTATTCCACCTCTATTCCTATCACTACCACCTTGTAACGGATCTCTTTCTCGATAACTATCATTCGGTTTCTCTGGCTGCCTATCCCTGGGTGGATTCGGTGAGGGATAAATCACCGGAGGATTTGACGTTGGCGGATCCGGATAGTAAGATGGCAGTGGATTATCCGGAAGAGGATAATAAACAATTACTTCTTGATAAGTGTAGTGACGAGGAATAGTATAGCAGCCGCTTAATCCAAAAAGTCCTATTCCAAATGCTATTAATAATAATACCCCCTTCATTTTATTATCTCCTTGATCCGGAATTATTTGAACCTCTGTTTCCGCTATTACCACTTGGTGGTGAATACGATCTTGGTGTATTGTTTCCGCTTGGCGGTGAATAACTCCTCGGAGTATTATTATTTGATTTAGGAGCAGAATAAGATTTTGGTGGATTATTGTTTTGTCTCGGCGGTGAATAGGGCTTCGGTGGATTGTTATTTTGCTTTGGAGGTGTATATGTTCGGGTATTATTTGATCCTGAGTTTTTATCATTTTTCGGATTATTATTCAACTTTGGTGTGTTAGTTTTTAATTCTCTGCTTGTATTTTTAGAATCGTTTCTTCGCGTAAAATTCTTTGTATCTTTTCCGGTATTCAAATTCGAATAATTATATTTTTTTACAGTTGAATTGTTTGTTGTATTCAATTGCTTGATAATGCCATTGTTTTTTTTACTTCCAAGGTATTTTTTGTTTGAATCGTTTTTTATTAATCCAGTCTGTTTTATCTCTCTTTTTATATCCTGATTCCTGCCATCAGATATTTTGTTTTTCCGATTATCATTCAATAAAGAATTTTTTATATCTCCGGATGAATTGTTTCGTGTATCGTTTATCGTCACAATATCCCTGCTGTCGTTTCTTTTTTGATCCAGATTACCAGAATTACGATCCGATACAATATTTGTGCTTACTTGCAGGTCTCTGCCGTTGTTAATAATGTTGCGTTCTCTGTCAAGTGTGCCACCCGTGTAATTGGTTAATGGATCCCTGGTTCTTTCACCATAATTACGACCACCGGAATTATTCCTTAATCTTGAAATATAATTGTTTCTTGTTTTGTATCCGTAGTAATAATCATAATAACCACAATATCCATAATTGTAGTAAGGAGAGTAGCAGCCGTAATAACTGTAGTAAGGATAGTAGTAATGATATGGATATGGATCATACCAGCCATATCCGCACCAACCCGGCCAATAGACCCAGTAAGGATGGTAGTATGGGTAGTAATAAGGGTAATATCCCCAGCCAAATCCTATCTCAAATACAAAGCTGAATGACGGGTAATAATCATAATAATAAGACCCGTAAGGATAATTAAAGTAGTAATTGTTTATAATCGTTTCATCGTCATTTTCAACAAATTCCTCCTCTGAAAAATAACCGGAATCTGGTTCCTCTTCATCAAAATAGTATTCAGTGTATTGTTCCTCATCTTCCGGGTTTGAATTAAAGTCTGATGTTTCGTTTGTAGCAACTTGTGTATAGCATCCGGTAAAGGACGAGATGAGAACGATGAAAAAGAGATGTATATTTATAGTTTTCATAATTTATTAGACCCTCTCTGATTAATACTATCTTAAAACTGACAATTATCGAGCCTGCTAACCGAACCTTAAAATTTTAATAAAAGACGGGAACGAATTGCTTTTTTTATGAAAAATGTACTTATAAATACACTTAGCTGTATAAAAACAGATACAGAAAGGGAGAGACAGTAAAAGTTAGAAGATATTTTTAATGAATTCTATTCTTAAAGATCTGTCGGCAGAATAAGTAGTGCTGCTCTTGTTGCTAAGCAGGTCACGTAAATCAAAGCCAACCGTTAAGTCATCCCCAACAACCCAGCGCAAACCCGTATTAAAATAACCTCTTCCCTCTCCGAAAAGTTCATTATTGTTATCATTAAGGGCCAGATCGTATTCCAGTAAAATTGAAAAGCTTGAGCCAAGAGTCTTTTCCACCCCACCTTTTAAATTAATAAAATTATCCCCATCATTATTTTCGAGCGAATAATTTACAGAGCCATGCAGGCTTAGATAACCAAGAAAATTAAAGTTCTTACTTACGGATGCAAAGAAGCCTGGTGATTTGATACTATACCTTTTAGCCTCGTTGTCAAAAGTTCCTTTTCCCTGAGAATCAAACCCAATAGCAAGAGCGGGAAGCAAAATGGTTTCATTTAATATTCTGAATCTTATATTCACAGCAGGCAGCTTATACCAGTCAACTTTGCCTGAGCCTATCAGATTTGCACCGCCGTAGGAAATACCAAAGCTTAAATTTTCAAGAACACCGGCTTCCAGTGAGGCAATTAATACTCCGTCCGGCAAAATATCAGAGGTAAAGCCAACAACTCCTTTTTCAAGAATTCCTGCTGTTGGCAAATCAATCAAATAGCGGTATTCGTATTTTGCTTTTTCCCCAGCAGTACCTTGCGGTAAGGATGAATCGGCTAAAAACCAAAAGGATATTATTGATAGTGTCAGGTATTTCATGAATGATGAAATTTTTTACAACAAAATTTAATCAGCAATCATTAGAATAAAAAACTGCTTGCAGGTAATTCCAGCCTTAATCCCGATGCTAAGGGATTACCGGAATAACATTTCCTTAACAGAGCATATCGTTTTGATGTTTACTTTTATAATTAGCTTGTTATTGAAACATCCTGATAATATATTTTTTACTTAAATAATTATGATTATGAAAATACTTTCTATTCTTTTATTCCTGGTTTATTTATCTGCAGGCTGCTCATCTTCGGAGGTTCTGGAAGCAGATTCAACCGGTAATAATCAAATAAGTAATCCAGAAGAAAGAAAACAAAAAGCCACCGAATATTTTCTTGATGGCAGCATAGCAGAAAACCAGGGAAACCATTCTTTGGCAATTCAGTTGTTTTTTAATGCTCTGCAGTATGATACAAGTGCAGGTATTTATTATGCATTGGCAAAAAACTTTCTTGCAATAAACAAGCTGGCAGAAGCAAGAAATTTCGCCCGGCTCGCTGTTGCTAACGATTCAAGTGAAGCGATTTTTATTGATCTTCTTTCGAATGTTTATCTGCAGGCGGGATTAAATGACTCAGCGGCAGCGGTTCTTGAAAAAGTAATTGAAATTGATCCTTCTAATGTAAATTCATATTACAAGCTGGCAAGAATTTATGAAGACAGCAAACCGCTAAAAGCCATTGAAGTATATGAAAAGCTTACAACACTTATAGGACCTGAATGGAATGTACTGATAAGAGTAGCCGATCTTTATGAAAAGCTTGGCTTTAAGGAAGAAGCAGCACAATCGCTCGAAAATCTGCTAAGCATTGAACCAAGTAATACGGCAGTGCAAAAATTAGTTATTGATTTCTATATGCGAAATCAGAATTATGAACAAGCATTAAAGATGCTGGATGATATTCTTGAAATGACCCCGTATGACCTTGAAGTAAGAGAAAAAAAGGCACAAATTTATATTCAGCAGGGGAACTGGGAAGCAGCCGCCGGGCAGTATAAATATATTTTAGACCAGCCGGATGTACCGCTCGAAGTTAAAATCGGAATCGGCGCTACATATTTTAATAAATCTTTTACCGATTCTGCCGCATTACAAATTGCCAAAGATTTGTTTCAATCAATTGATGCAGATACAAGCCACTGGCAGGTAAAAATGTATCTGGGTGCTATAGCAATTAACGAAGGGGATGATACAACCGCAATTAAATTATTTAAGTATGTAACGGAAAATGCCAGATGGAATGCGGATGCCTGGATAAGACTGGGTGGGCTTTATTTTGATAACCGGAAATACGAAGAATCAGTAAAAATTATGAACGAAGCTATAGAGCTTTTTCCAAATGAGTTTGCGGTTAATCTTCTGCTTGGTCTTTCTTTAGCTCAGCAGGGAAAGAGTGCAGATGGTAAAGATTACCTTAAAAAAGCTACGGAATTAAATCCGAACGATTTAAATGCTTTATCTGCTTACGGTTTTGCGTTAGGTCAGCTGAATGAAAATGAAGAAGCAGCAAAGTATATTAAAATGGCTCTGAAGATTGATCCGAAAAATATTAACCTTATCGGGCAGCTCGGATTGATATATAACAATCTGAAAAAATGGGTGGAGAGTGACAGCTTGTATGAAATTGCTTTGCAGCTCGATTCGGCAAATGCACTCATTAATAATAATTATGCATACTCACTTTCTGAAAGAGGATTGCAGCTCGAACGCTGTCTTCGGATGATTGAAATTGCCATGGCCGCCGATTCTTCTAATTCATCTTACCTTGATACTTACGGATGGATTTTCTTTAAATTGGGCAGATACGATGAAGCTTACTATTATATTCAAAAAGCAATTGATGCTGACGATGCCGATAACGCCGTTCTGCTAGAGCATTTAGGCGATGTGCTGTTTATGCAGGGCAGAAAAGATGAGGCAATCGGGTACTGGCGAAAAGCGTTGGAACTGGATTCTGCAAACGAACAATTAAAGAAAAAAATAGAAACGGGTATAATTTGAAACAAGCAGTCTGGCTTTTATTAACAGTATCATTTTTAATAGCATTATTTGAAGGGTGTGTTCCTTCAAAGCCGTTGGAAGAGTTGGAGCTTTTACCCTCAGAAAGATTAATAAATAAGCTGGAAGCCAACAGGAGAAAAATTAAAAACTTTGAAGGCGTTGGAGTGCTCAAAATTGAATCTGACTTATATAATAACAGTGCAAGTTTCCGCGTAATAATGCAAAAACCTGATTCTATTTACTTTACAATTATGGGTCCGTTTGGAATTGAACTTGCTCAATCGCTTGTTACCAGCGACAGGTTTATTTTTTACGATGTGCTTGAAAATACAGCTTATACAGGAGACGTAACTGAAGATGTGCTGAGAAATATCTTTAAAATAAATCTTTCTTTAACTGACCTGCTGGATGCCTTTGTTGGTTCAGTTAATCTTACCAGAAATCTTTATAAACAGCCTAACGGCTACGTCATAGAAGGGGATAAGTATATTCTTACTTATAAAGAAGCAGAAACCGGCATAACGACAAACTATAAAGTTGATATACGCGAACTTGGAATAACTAATTATTTACTCAGCTCACCGGATGGCAGCGTTAATCTTGAAGGAAATTATTCGGATTTTGAGCTTATTGAAAATGTTGCGATTCCGTTTGAGATTGAGGTTACGAATAAAATTGAAAACCAGAAAATTAAAATCGAGTATAAAAATATTATGATAAACGAAAAAAATCTCTACGTCAACTTTAAAATTCCCGAAGATGCCACGATTATAGAATGGTAGCCTTTTTAAGGTACATATTACCTGCAATTTCCATAACATTTCTGGTATACTCTCAATCTTCTGAAATTAAGGAAAAAGAAAACGAACTCTCCACAATTAAAACTGAAATAAACAAACTTGAAGATGATCTTGTTAAAAAATCATCTGCTGAAAAAAAATCCTTCGAAGCTGTGGAAAATCTCAGCAAGCAGACATATCTGCTAAACAAAGTAATCGGTTCTGTAAGAAATGATGTTCGCCTGAAGGAAGATGAAATAAAGAGAACTGAAAGCAGAATAAAAGTTCTCGGGGATGAGATAAAAGTACTTAAGGATAATTATGCAGCGTACGTTGTTGCCATTTACAAGAAAGGTGCTTACAATGAGCTTGAGGCAATATTTGATGCATCATCTCTCCAGCAGGCTGTTCTCAGAATTCATTACTTACAGGAATTTGCCGAAAATCGTCAGGCAGATCTTCAAAAGCTGCAATCAAAAAAAGCAGAACTGACTGAGACGAAAAATACCCTGATTGCAGAAAAGAAGGAGAAAAGCGAACTGGTTTCACTCAAAGAATCTGAGAATGCGGAGCTTCAAAAAAAATTAAAAGATAGAAAAAAGATTCTTGTATCGTTACAGAACGATAACCGCTCACTTAAAAAATTAATTGCTGCAAAAAAAGAATCGCAAAAAATTATAGAATCAATGATACTTCAGATGGTCGAAGCGGAGAAAAAAAGGAAAGAAGAAATTGTTAATGAAAAGCCGGACAATGTTGATAAATCAGATATAAAAACAGGCGGCCAAACCGGTTCTGTGGATTATGATTTTATCACTTCCACTTTCTCTTCATTTTCTGAACTAAAAGGAAAAATGACCTGGCCGCTGCATAAGGGAAAATTGATGAGAAAATTTGGTGAGAATAAAAATAAAAAGTTAAATACCATTACTCTAAACTATGGAATTGATATAAAAGCATCGACGGACACCCGTGTTCGTTCTGTAGCAGAAGGGATTGTTTCTGCCATAGACTGGCTGCCGGGTTACGGTAATGTTTTAATTGTTTCCCATAAAGAAAACTTTCGTACTGTTTATGGGCATCTGTCTGAAATTTTTGTATCCGAGGGGGATAAGGTAAAACCGGGCACCGTATTAGCGTTACTTGATGAAAGCATCGAAGGTGAAATACTGCACTTTGAAATTTGGCAATCGAGGGAAAAGCAAAATCCGGAGTTGTGGCTTGCTAAATAATGGATTCAGTAACAAAGCATCTTGGTTGTGTTGAAAATAAAAGAGAGATTGAAACCATACAGCGTTCTAATCTCCAATTTTGGTTCACTATCCTTTTTACAATTATTAAACTTTATCTTCCCTTTAATACTTCTGCCTTATCTTGTTAGAATTTTTGGTGCTGAGAAGTATGGTCTGATAAGCTTTGCCATAGCATTCAATACATACTTTGTTACGCTGTGTGATTATGGCTTTAATTTGTCCGGTACGCGGTATATTTCTGCAAACAGAGATAATGCAGAAAAACTCTCCGAAGTCTTTTCAGTTATTATTGTTGTAAAATTACTGCTTTTTATTCTTTCGTTAATAATTTTGATTGCCGTTGTTTTCACATTTAATCGTTTTAGTGATGAATGGGAATTGTATCTGGTTAGTTCAGGTTTTGTATTAGGTAATGTTCTATTCCCACTCTGGTTTTATCAGGGTGTAGAAAGAATGAAATACATAACGATTATCCAGGTTACAATCAGGGCTGTCTTTGTAATATCTGTATTTGCTTTTGTATTAGAAGAAAGTGATTACATTCTTTATATGATTTTATTTTCTTCAAGTCAAATCTTGGCAGGATGGATAGGATTTCTTACAGTGCTGTTGAAATTTGATGTTCATTTCTTTGTTCCGAAATTGAAAGCTGTTAGATTTCACATAAATGAAGGGTGGAATATTTTTCTTTCGATGATCTCAATTGACGTTTACACAACCTCGAACACATTTATTCTCGGTCTGTTTGCACCCGACACGGTTGTGGGTTATTTTGCTGCGGCTGATAAAATCAGACTCGCCTTTCAGGGAATAATCAATGTAATATCACAATCTGTCTATCCTCACATGAATAATCTGCTAAAAAATTCATTTAAAGATTTTTCTGCATTTGCAAAGAAGCTGCTTTCAGCAGAAGCAGTAATTGGATTTGCAATAAGCTTAATTCTTTTTTCCCTTTCTTATTGGTTAACCGATATTTTTTTGGGAACCAGCTTCGGTGAATCTGTTCTGATTCTGAAAATCCTTTCACCTCTACCTTTTTTGATAGCTTTGAGTAACGTATTTGGAATTCAGATTATGCTGCCGCTTGGATTTGATAAACAATTCAATAAAGTTTTATTATTTGCCGCTGTTATTCATCTCATACTTTTATTTATTCTTATTCCTGAATTTTTTGCAGCAGGAACTTCCGTTGCAATGAATATTACAGAGGGATTTGTTACTGCAAGTATGTTTATTTTTGTTTTAAGAAAAACATTGATCTTTAAGAAATAAAATGTATGATTATCTGGTAGTCGGTGCCGGTTTTTCCGGTGCAGTAATGGCTGAAAGACTTGCATCGCAATTGAATAAGAAAATATTGATAGTCGAAAGAAGAAACCATATAGCGGGTAACGCTTATGACGAAGTTGACGATCACGGAATACTTGTGCACAGATACGGTCCGCACATCTTTCACACTAACAGTAAAAAAGTTTTTGATTACCTCTCACTGTTTACTGAATGGAGATTTTACGAGCACAAAGTACTGGCAAGTTTGGATGGAAAGAATTATCCAATACCGATTAACAGGTTAACAATTAACAAGCTGTATAATTTAAACCTCAAAAGTGAAGAGGAAGTAAAAAAGTTTTACGAATCAGTAAAAGAAAAAAGAAATCCTGTTTTAAATTCAGAAGATGTAATTGTAAACCAGGTAGGCAGAGATTTGTTTGAAAGATTTTTTCTTCATTACACAAAAAAACAATGGAACAGAGAACCCAAAGAATTAGCTCCAACTGTATGCGGAAGAATACCTGTAAGAACGAACGAAGACTGCAGATATTTTACTGATAAATACCAGTTTATGCCAAAAGACGGCTACACAGCAATGTTCAGAAAAATGTTAAACCATCCGAATATAGAAGTTGTGTTAAATACAGACTTTAAAAAAATAATTAACGATGTTAAGTTCAAAAAGATTATTTATACCGGACCCATCGATTACTTTTTCGATTACGAATACGACAAGCTGCCCTACAGGTCAATAAGGTTTGAGTATAAAAGTTATGCTCAAAATGTATTTCAAGAATCAGCCGTGGTAAACTATGTCGAGAGAGGAGTTGAATTTTCCAGAGTTACTGAATACAAGCATCTTACCGGTCAGATTGCAGATACAACCACACTATCCTTCGAATACTTTCAGGAAGAAGGGGAGCCTTATTATCCGGTTCCAACTTATGAAAACATTTCCCATGTAAAAAAATATTCAGATTTAGCCTCTAAAATTGAATCAGTCCAATTCTTGGGTAGGTTAGCCGAATATCAATATTACAATATAGATCAGGTTGTAGCTAGAATTCTGGACTACCTTGAAAGGTTATTAAATGATTAGGTTACTTTTATCCGCATTCAGCGAATATCCGAAATTGGATACTGGAGGTGCAAACAAAATCATATTACAAATTCTTCAACACCTTGACAGAAACAGCTTTTGTGCAGCTTACCATTCGTGCCATTTTAGTAAAAAATTTAGTAATCAATCACAAATAACTCATCAGATTTATGCTTCTCTTAAGTTTAAGAAAAAAATTGGAAGTAATTTATTTCTGAAGAACCACTTTATTCGGGGTATTTTATCAAGCCCGTTTTATCTTAACAGATATCTTAGAAAGTGTAATGAAATATTCGAAAATTTGCTATCGATGTCTGATTATGATGTACTTCACTCTCATGATATCAGAACAATATACTACTTACAAAAGTTTAATTTTAGAAAAAAAATTTTGACAATTCATTCCAAGGGCTCTTTACTGAATGATCTGCGATATTATTCTGGATCAATATCAACGGACCTGTTATATAAATACTCGAAAATGGAAAATGAAAGCTTAATTATTTCGGATTTAATAACCTTTCCAAGTATGGCTGCAAAATATCTTTTCTTGAACGAAAAAAATATACCTGTAGAAGAGAATAAAATTCGGATTGTATATAACGGGGTTGACCTGGATTATATTAATTCCATCTTCCCCGATGAGGATTTTAGAAAGAAATATTCAATTCCCTCCGGATATGATTTTATCCTGATTAATATTGCGGATCATATTAGAGTTAAGAATATAGATATAGCGTTGAAAATAGTTGAATATTTAAATAGAGCACATAAAGTTAGAGCGCTGCTTATTAATGCAGGTCATGGTCCTGAGACAGTAAATCTCAAACGGCTGTCATATCAACTGAAGATTTCTGATCGGGTGATTTTCTTAGGGCGATTACCTTATGATGAAATTATCAAATTAATTAAAGTCGGTGATTTCCTTATTAGTACAGCTGATAAAGTAGTTTTTGATTTAGCCATTCTTGAAGCACTCGCATCTGGTGTATTGGTGATTGCAAGTGATTGTGGTGGGAATAAAGAAGTAATTAAAAACAATATTAATGGCTTTCTGATAAAGGATTTTCAGGTGGAAGAATATGGAAACGTAATCATTAATTCGGATGTAAAAATCAGAATGAATATTTCTGAAAGTGTTAAAAATTTCAGTGTACAAAAGATGGTTGATGGTTACCAAGATTTATATGAGTTGTAATTTGTTTAACTAATAAGACTTTTACTTAGAGATTAATAAATGCTGAATAAAAAAATCCTATTCCTTTTCCCCCGAACTCCATTAAATTATAATACAAGCAATGATAAACGACAATACCTTATTTATTCAACTCTGAATAAAAAATTTGAGACAAAAATTCTCACCTTCGGTGAAAAGGATGAAGTAACTGGTGAACAAATTACCGTACGGTTAAAGAACTCGAACTTTAAAAAGATTTTTTATTTTATTTCAAGATTAAAGTCCTCAAGATTAACTCACTACCAATCTGAAAAGTTCAAATATCAGTTGCAAAAGATATTAGCCTCGTACGAACCAGATATTATTTATATCGAACATTTGTTGTTAATGCAGTACATACTTAAGCTTGAGACAAATGCAAAAATTGTTTTCTATAATGATGAGAGTAATTGGTTTGTTGATGAAAATAATCTAAGAGGAAATTTATATCAATCATTAAGAAATATTGGACTGACGAGTTTAGAAAGGATTGCAAGCTTAAAAGCTTGTTTAATCCTGACAATAAGCAATGAAGAAGCGGAATTTCTGAGAGCCAAAGGAATAAAAAACGTTGAAACAATTTCTTACGGAATTGATACCGATTACTTCAAATTCGATTGGCGGAAACCGGAGGATAAAACTATTCTCTTTATTGGCGATTACAGCCATTATCCAAATCGGCAGGCGGCTAAGATTTTGGTAACGAAGGTTTTGCCAGCACTTAACAATTTGGGAGTGAGGTTAAAACTTGTTGGCAGAAATACAAATCGAATTAAAAATCTTGTACGAGACAATGTAGAAATCTATAACAATGTTCCTGATGTCAGACCATTTTATTATAATTCATCTGTTTTTGCAGCGCCGATATTTTCAGGTGCCGGAATGCGGGTAAAAATACTGGAGGCGGCATTATGCGGTATACCGCTTATAATTTCTCCTGCTGCGAATCTTGGAATAAATTTTTTTGATAGAGACCAGGTTTTTATCTGTAAGTCAACAGACGAATTTGTAAAAGTGATGGGAGTTTTTTTCCGTTCTATGGACCGGTATACAATCGATTCTATGATACAAAATGCAAGGAAGAAAATCGCTTCTGAATTTGATGAAAAAAAAGTAAAAGAAAAAATCGGTTATGTCTTTGAAAGAGCAGAATTGAGTTGAAAATAAAGTTGTGAAAAAAAATATTTTATACATCTCCCCAAATTTCAACCTTGCCTGTGGTGTTAGTAAGCATGTTTTTACATTACTTACTTCAGAAGAATTAAAAAAGGAGTTCAACCTTTATTTTATAACCAATGGTGGAAATGCTTTGCAAAGGCTGGATAGAGCAGGCATCAGTTACTCATTGATGGAATTTAGTACTGATAAGATTTTTCATTTTAATTTGCTCAAGAATTTAAAATTTTTGAAGAGCTACTGCAGAGAGAAGGAAATAAATATTATACATTCCCATCACCGTTTTCCGGAATTTTTATCCAATACAATTAAAAATGCTTTGGGGATTAAAACTGTAGTTACAGCTCATAATTTTGTTACTGGTTTTAAAATGATTAGTTATAAATCCGATATTATAATAGCAATCAGCAATTCAGTAAAAAATCATCTCCTTAATTATTTTGGTATCAATACAAAAAAAATTGAAGTTTTATATAATTGTGTGGGCCTCGAAAAATCACAGTATAAAAATAAAGAAGGAATAAAGTATCAATACGGGATACCGCAAAATCATTTTGTTCTACTTTATGCCGGGAGGGTTGCTCCTGAAAAAGGAATAGAAACTCTTTTGGAAGCAGTAAAAATGCTAACAAATGATTCTCAGAAAGTATTTCTGATGATTGTGGGAAATAATAAGAACTTGAGTGAGCTGGTGAAGAACAAAGACATTCTTAATAATTTTCTTTATCTCCCGCCAAAAGAAAATTTATCAGATTTATTTTCAATCGCCGATGCACTAATATTACCTTCATTAAAGGAAGGATTAGGTTATACAATGCTTGAAGCCGGGTTGCATAAAATCCCCTTCATAGGTAGCAGGAGAGGTGGAATTGCTGAATTCATTGAAAATGGAATTAATGGTTATCTATTTGAGCCGGGCGATGCGACCGAACTTAGCGAAAAAATTGCTTACGTTTTAATTCACCCTGATGAATCTGCTTCAGCTGCAGATAAACTGCTCAAAAAAGTTTTAAGAGAATGTAATTGTACCGACTACTTTAGAAAGTTAACTGAAATTTATCAACACCTATTAAATAGATGATGATTCTTAACAAGCTGATAAAAAAGGAAAGCGAAGTAATAAAATTAATTCTTGAACCTCTTAACGATCGAAATCCTGTTTTGCTTACATACCTCAACCAGTATTGTTTTAATCTGTACAACTCAAATCAGGAATACCGGGAGTTGCTTGATAACAGGTTTAATGTATTCCCGGATGGATTTGGAGTATATACTGCAATGAATTTCCTCGGTTACAAGAATGTTCAGAAATTTAATGCTACCGATTTATACGAAAAACTGTTTCAAAAGTTTTCAGTAAATCGAACAAAACTTTTTTTAATCGGCGGAAATTTTGCAGAAGAATTTGTTAAGCTTAAGGCAGCAGAAAAAATGATTACAGTTTGCGGCTACCGGAATGGATACAATTTTGATGATAATTTAGCAGGCATAATAAAGTACATTAGCGAAGTAAAGCCCGATGCTTTTGTTATCGGGATGGGAATTCCCTCACAAGAATTTCTTGCTGCAAAAATATCCGGGTATTTTAAGGATGTTCCTGTTATTTGTGTCGGAGCTTTTCTGGAATTTTATTTCGGCACAAAAAAAAGAGCACCGATTATTTTAAGAAAATCAGGTTTTGAATGGCTTCACCGCTTAATTAAGGAGCCGGGCAGACTTTGGAAAAGGTACTTAATAGGCATTCCCTTGTTTTTCTTCCATATTTTAAGGTTAAAGTTGTCGCACTCAAAGAGTGAAAATTTTTAATTATTTAACTCTTTTAATTCATTAGGCTATACAGTAGATTTTTAATTGTCAATATAGCTTTTTTTGTCAAACTCATATATGAAAAAATTCTCCAAAGTCATTTTTTTATCATTCATTAATTTCTGCAATTTGTTTTCTCAGGTTGAGGTTAATGAAATAATTAATTCCAATGGTGGCTTGTTATTAAATCTGAGCTTTAAAGAAGAAGCTTTCGTTCTGGAAGGTGAATACAAAAATATAATTAACTATTCTGCCGGCATTGATGAAAGCAAAGCCGGATTACCAATCCTTCCATCGAAAACTATTTTTATTGCTGTTCCTCCGGAGAGTAAAATTGATATTAACATCATTAAAGAAAAAACTAACCTGATAACTAACGTGATTCCGAAAGCAAATCCTGAAATTTCTTTAAGCTCCGATTCAACATTGAATTATACTGAGGGGAAATTGGAACTTTCCTTAAACACCGGAGATTTTTATCCGCAAGAAAAATTTATAATTGAAGGCTATATCTGGCTGAGGAGTTTTTATTGTGCTGTTGTCAGATTCAATACTCATCGATACGACTGGCAAAACAGACAGTTGACTGAATTAACTCAGGCCGCTATCAAGCTGAAGTTTTTTGATGAAAAACCTTTTATTGCAAATACCTCTCAACTTGATGAATTTGAAATGTTACTTGAAAAAGTGATTATAAATTTTAATGAAGCTAAAAATTTCAGATCTTTTCCGCCTGCTTCAGCTTTTAATGATTCAACCGGGAACTGGATTGATTACAGCAAAGAATATGTCAAGCTGCAGATCCCCAACAACGGGATTTACCGAATCAGCTATGATGATGCATTAAGTTTTGGTATTCCTCAATCGGTTAACCCCAAAACTTTTAAAATTTATTATGAAGGGAAAGAGCTTTCACTGTTCGTTTCAGGTGAAACCGATAACTCATTTGATCCCGGTGACTACATAGAATTCTGGGGCGAAAAAAACTATCGCCGTGTTAATTATAGAAATCTTGTCTCTCAAGGTGAAGAGTACCTTACTTACATGGATATTTACTCCGATACTTCTATTGTATGGTTGACATGGGATGGTAACAACGGAAGGAGAGCAGAAATAGTTTCGGACTATGTAGCGGGTTTAACGGATTCTGTTACCTCTCATTTGGTGAAAATCCATTTAGAAAGGGATGCACTTCTGTGGTATTATGGATTTTATCTTCCACGAATTCAGTTGCCTTTCTGGCATGAATGTAAAACATGGGTATGGCAGCAGGTAACAAGCAGCGGAACAAATTCATATCCATTTACAGCAAGTTCAATCGTTCCAAACACTCCGGTTTATACTTTGTCAAGGTTAAACAGCTGGGCGACCACAGCCGGGCTTGTAACTAATGCACATAAGTACGGTGCCTTATTAAACTCAACGGGCATTCAAGATTCGATTATCTTCGATTTTGAAACTATAGCAAACCTTGAAGCAGTTTTTAGTTCAAACGAATTAATTGAAGGTGCTAACAACTATAAAATCTCTGGAATGCCTAATGATTCAGGATACTCTCACAGGGCCTTAGTGGATTGGATTGATTTAGAATATTACCAGTTTACAAATGCTGTAAATGATTCTATTTTAATTACTGTACCGGACTCCGTTTCACCTAACCTACGTGTAGTTAAGATTGGTAATTATAATACGGCAGTTGATTCAACCATCATTTATAAAATTGAGAGTGCCGCAAAAAGAATTTCAGCTTATCAGATAAGTTCAAGTATACTAACATTTACAGATAGTGTAAGTGGTGGGGATAAGTATATTGTCCTAAAACAAAGCTACATTAAGAAGCCCATCTTTCTGAAGAAAAAACAATTTGTAAATCTAAGGGATCAGAACAGGCAAGCCGATTATCTTCTCGTAGCTCACGGTTCTTTGCAGGCTTCGGGTAACGACTATGTAAATTTTATAGAATCTAATTATTCAGGTGCAGGAAACTTTAATGCCGAGATGGTTCTGGTAGAAGATATTTATGATGAATTCGGCTATGGCTATCAACAGCCGGAGCCGGTCAAAGAGTTTCTTAAATATGCTTTTTTCGGCTGGCAGACACCAAAGCCGGTTTACCTTACATTACTTGGCGATTGTACTTACGATTATAAGAATTTATTTGGCATCAATCCTCCTTTACGTAAATATATTTTTGTCCCTTCCTACGGAAATCCTGTAAGTGATATTTGGTTTACAATGTGGGATACGGCAAATGTAAATGTTCAGCAAATGCTGGTTGGAAGAATTCCTGCAAACAATAACGATGAGGTTTACAGTTATCTAGATAAACACCAGACTTACGTTCAAAGAGAATTCGATGAATGGAATAAAAACTTCTTACTTTTCAGCGGCGGCTTTCCAGAATATCCTTCCGAGATGGAACAGATTAAACAGGCTAATAACCGGGTATTGACAAATGTTATCGAACCATCACCTGTAGGTGGTGAAGCAATTCACTTCTATAAAACTATTACACCTCCTACAAACTTAGGCCCTTATTCAGCTGAAGAAATTAAAAAAGCATTGGATTACGGTGGTTTATTTATTTCTTATGTAGGACACAGCGGAACTAGAACCTGGGATAACGGTGTAACCGAACCGGAAGATATTGAGAATGCTTTTGAGGACCGGCTGCCATTAGTTTCAGACAATGGATGTTCAACAGGAAAATATGCAGAGCCTGATATCGATGCCTTCGGTGAATTATTTCTGAACCAGGATCCGTCAGGACAGGCTATTGCATATCTTGGAAATTCGAGCCTGGGTTATACTTCCACTTCGTTCCGAATGCCCGAGGTTTTTTACAAACGGCTCGTAGCTGATACTATATTGAACATTGGTGAAGCACACTTTCTATCTAAAATGGATAACTTCAACCAGGCTGGTTTCAGTGATGTTAACCGCTTGTTTAATTACTGTAATATACTTCTCGGTGATCCGATTATTAAGTTTGCTTTTCCCGATAAGCCAAATTTTGTTGCCAATCAGAATTCAATTGAATTTTCGGATGAATTTATTACGGATACAAAAGATTCGCTTGACATAAAGTTTGTCCTTTCAAACTGGGGAAGAGTTGTTGAAGATTCTTTGCAGGTTGATATTGAAGGGATTTATTCCGACTCAACGATTTATTCTCTTTTCTTCTTAAACCGGTCACCTTATTTCCGTGATACATTAGCAATAAAAATTCCTATCCTCGGATTGGCTGGTGAGCACAGGATTAAAGTGGAATTGGATAAAAGTAATATGATTGATGAAATTAATGAGCTTGATAATTCTGTGGAAATTCGTTTTATTATTTATTCGACAAAAATAAGACCGCTCGAGGCAGAATATTTTTATAATTCATCCCGGAATTCAGGTGAATTATTAAATCCAACTATCCGACTAAGTGATGATGTTAATGAAATTGAACTTGCCCTTTCGGAAAATCCGGACTTTTCAAACCAATCATTATTTATCAGGCAGCTTGACTCGGTAGCCACAAAATTTACTTTTAATAATCTGTCATCTGAGAGAAGATATTACTGGCGTGCAAGGTTGAAAAATGCAAATGAGGAATGGAGTCAGACAATCTCATTTTTAAATAGTCAGAGTCATTCCTGGTTTATGAGTGATTCTTTCAATCCTGAAGATGTTACCCCGAAAAAAGTAAAATTTGATTCTACAACACAAAGCTGGAAAATAATTCAGGGGATAAACAATTTGAAAATAAGCTCTGCCGGTTTTAATGACGGCAAGTATGCCTCCATTCAATATAATTTTCTTGAGTACGTTTCTAACACATTTTTCAGGGGATTCGCAACTGCACTAATAGATACATTTGACCTTCATCCATTTGACGTTCAGACTTTTAAGACACCTGTAACTCCCTCAAGAGATAGTCTTATCAATTATTTAAATTATTTAGAGGAAGGTTCAGTTTTTGCCATTGCTGCAACCGACGAGGTTTCAACTTTCTTTTCCGGAACGGTGGGTGATAGCTTGCAATTGTTGTTAAGGGGATTTGGAAGCGTTTATGTAGATAGTATAGGCTGGCGCGATTCCTGGGCAATGATTGGTATAAAAGGTGCACCGCAGGGAACAGTTCCCGAAGCATTTTCAAAAAGTTTGCAAGGACCGGCAATTATAGACACTTCAAAATTCGTACAGTTTACTGAGGGCTCAATTCAATTTCCTCCCGTAACAAATTCAATAAAATGGCTTAATGTAATTAAAGATGATTCAATTCCTTCGGGAGCTTTAATTAATTATTATCCTCTTGCATACAATAACGATGGAAGTATTGATACCTTAATCAGCCTGAGTTTTAATGGGAATGAAGCTTCGGTTGAATTTATTAATGCAGAAAATTACAGAAAGATTGCTCTTCTTGCGGAGTTAGAAGCAAATTCAAATTCTGAATCGCCTGAATTGAGATCCTTAGCAGTTAATTTTGTTCCCCCTCCGGAGTTAGCAATTAATTACCAGGTTGTATCAGTTTCTCCTGATTCCGTGCTGATAGGTGAGAATATTAAATTGAATTTCTTTGTTTATAACGTTGGGAAAACTACTGCTGATAGTTTTAAAGTTAAAGTAGAACTGATTCAACCGGATAATTCAAGAAATACGGTTATGAATGAGTTTGTAAATTCGCTTCTGCCGGGTGATAAAAAGTATTTTGAATATACTTACAATACTTCTGAAGGAGCGGGAAGCAAAGCATTTGAGATTAGCATTGACCCGGACAAAAAGGTTTATGAATTTTTCGAAGACAATAATTTCTTTAACATTCCATTCTATGTAAAACCGGATACAACTACACCGACAATCGTCTTAACTATTGATGGCAGCGACATTCTTAATGGCGAATACATTTCTGCAGAACCGACAATCCATATCGAGTTGACAGATCAATCACTTCTGCCAATTGCTGATCCAAATGCTGTACTTGTTTATTTGAATGACGAATTGATCCCTTTCGATACCTCAATAATAAACTATCAATTTTCAGAAACTAATCCAAAAGTTGTAGTCGATTTCATTCCCAAACTAAGTGATGGTGAATATTACCTGAGAGTTTTGTGGCGGGATTCTCAGGGCAATATTGTTGATTCAAGCGGAGTTAAAAAATTCTTCCTCGTTTCCGATGAAGCAAAACTGCTTAATGTTTATAACTATCCGAATCCATCACAAGGTGAGACTCACTTCACATTTAAACTCACTCAAATTCCTGAAGAAATAAGAATTAAAATCTTCAC